>JANPDB010000021.1:0-3884 GCA_031431255.1 Acidimicrobiia bacterium
GATGAACGTCGGCCGGCTGCGCGACGACCAGTGGATGCATGCGTCGGCGGCCCGCCGTCAACGCCCGACGGCTCGCAACGATGAAGGCGTGCACCTGACCCGGGTGGTCGATGGTGCGTGCATGTTCCTGAACCCGCCGGACTTCCCCGGTGGCGGTGGCTGTGCGCTCCACCGGGCCGCGCTCGAGGCAGGGGAGCGTCCGCTCGATTGGAAGCCCGAAGTCTGCTGGCAGCTCCCGCTACGTCGGTCCGACGATGTCGATGTGAACGGACACGTGACCACGACGGTTCGCGAGTGGAAGCGTCGCGACTGGGGCGAAGGTGGCGAAGAGTTCCACTGGTGGTGCACCGAGTCCGACGATGCGTTCATCGACAAGGACCCGGTCTGGGTGACCATGGAGCAAGAGCTCCGTGAGCTGACCGGCGACTCCGTCTACGAACAGCTGGCGAAGGTGCTGTCGAAGCGTCTGAAGAAGGGCAAGCCGGTCTTCCTTCCCCACCCCGCCGTCCGCCGCAAGTAGAACAGCTCGTTGTCACTCCGCCATGTGTGGATGGTTGGCGACATCGTGGCGTGAAACGCGTGTCGTTTCAATGACAACTTGGCGCCAACTCGCCACACAACCTTCGCGGGGTCAGCCCGTGGCAGGCTCAGTCGGGCCAGCCGGGTGTGTCGGGGTCGAGCTGCACGCCGGTGGAGTTGAGAAAACCCGACACCATCCGGTAGAAGCCGGCGAGCATGACCAGCTCGGCGAGTTGGGCTTCGTCCCAGCGGGCTGCCAGGTCCTGCCAGGTCTTGTCGCTCACGCAGTCGTCGGCGCAGAGCTCATCAGCCAGGGCGATGAGAACCGCGTCGGGGGCCCGCCACGCGTAGCTGTCGGGCTTGCGAATGAGCGCGGCGATCTCGGCGTCGGTGAGCCCGGCCCGCTGGCCGATGATCGTGTGCTGCCCGAACTCGTACACCGCCCGACAGTTCCATCCGACACGGAGAATGACGATCTCCCGTTCGCGTTCGGGGAGGGTGCCCTTGGCCAGGAAGAATCCGCCGAGCACATTGAAGCGTTTGAGGAGGGCCGGATGGTTGGCCAGCGTGCCGAAGATGTTGAGCGGCTTGCCGTCGGGGCGGGTCAGTCCCTTGGCGATGATCGCCTGCACTTCTTCCGACGGGTTCTGGACCGGTCGTAGGCGCGCATATTTCGGGCGCCGCTTGTCTGACGTGGTCCGGACACCGGTGCTGTCGTCGTTTCCATCCGATGAGTCGTCGTCGGCATCGGCACCCTCCGACGCAGCGGTCGGAGAGGCGAGGAGTAGCTCGATGAGCGCCGACGCCTCCGCCGTGGAGAACTTGCCTCCGGCCTGACGCTGGGTCAGACCGAGCGGGTGTCGGGCTTCTCGGAACGTTGCGAACCCGGCCTTGCCGAGCAGCGCTTCGAGGTACTGCATCTGCTTCGCGGAGGCCTGCGGCCCGCTGGATTGTCCGAAAGCCATGTACGGTCCCTCACGCCGTGGCGATGAGAGCCTTCTCGAACGCGTTGATGGCCTCGGACATCTCGGCTTCGGTGACGACGAGGGGTGGCATGAACCGGATCACACCGCCATAGGTTCCGGCATTCAACAGCAGCAGGCCGTTCGTTCGTGCGGCCGCAATGATCGCGGCGACGCGTTGGGGGCTGCTGAACTCGACGCCGATCATGAGGCCGAGGCCGCGGATGTCGATGATCGCCGGATGGTCGGCGGCCATGCGCTGCAACTCGGTGGTGAGCTGCTCGGCGCGGGCATTGACGTTGTCGACGAAGCCGTTGGCCGTGAGGATCTCGATGGTCGCCAGCGATGCCGCGCAGGCGACAGGATTTCCGCCGTAGGTGCCGCCGTGAGACCCGGGAACCCACTTGGCCATCAGCTCCGAGCGAGCACCGATTGCGGCGAAAGGCATACCCGACGCGATGCCTTTGGCCATGATCAGTATGTCGGGCTCGATGTCGTAGTGATCGACAGCGAACATCTTGCCGGTTCGGGCGAATCCGCACTGCACCTCATCGGCGACGAACAAGATGGCGTGGGAGTGACAGATCTCGACGATCGCTTCGAGGAACCGGGGCGGTGAGGCGATGTAGCCGCCCTCGCCGAGCACCGGCTCAAGGATCGCCGCAGCGGTCTCGCCGGGCGCAGTCTGCGTGGCGAGCAGGTGGCGAAACGCCTGGATGCAGCGATCGATCTCGTCGTCCTCGCTCAGCTTCGAGTGCACGAGGTCGGGGAACGGGGCGACGTAGACCCCCGACGGGAGTGGCGAGTAGTTCAGCTTGTACGACGTCTTCGACGTCGTCATCGCCATCGTCAGATGGGTGCGTCCGTGGAACGATCCGTTGAACACGATGATGTTCTGGCGCCCGGTCGCGTGCTTGGCCAGCTTGACCGCGCCCTCCGTCGCCTCGGCTCCGGAGTTGGTGAAGAAGAAGGTCTCGATCGGGGCCGGCGTGATCTCGCGCAGCCGCTTCGCCAGCGGGAGGAGCAGATCGTGGTGGTAGCAGTTGACCTGGGCGTGGATGAAGCGCTCGGCCTGACGGGCGATAGCTGCGACCACGTGGGGGTGGCAGTGGCCGGTCGAAGTGACAGCGATACCACTGGTGAAGTCCAGGTACGAGTCGCCCGAAACCGTCGTCACCCGACAGCCCGACCCGGAGACGACATCGAGGTCCGACGACCTCGCCCAGACCCCGGCGAGATAGGGCGCTTCGTTGGTGGCTGCTGGCATCGGACGCTCCTCGCACTCGAATCGCACACAGGCGTGCATGCAAGTTCACCACGGATCTCGTGCGCACCAGGGCCAGCCGCCCCGGCGAGTCGCAAGGTCAGTGTCGTCCCTATGGTTCAGGCCAGCCTGTGCATCCACCCGTGGGTGTCGGCGGCGCGTCCGTATTGCACATCGATCAGCGACTTGCGGAGTTGCATGGTGGTCTCCCCGGCCATGCCATTACCGACCTCGCCGCCCTCCCAGACGAGGTGCCCGACCGGTGTCACGACGGCGGCGGTGCCACAGGCGAAAACCTCGCGGATCGAGCCGCTGGACACCCCCTCGCGCCATTCGTCGATCGAGATCGCCCGCTCCTCGGGCGACAGCCCGAGTTCCTTGCCGAGCGCCAGGATCGAATCGCGGGTGACGCCTTCGAGGATCGTTCCGAGCGGGGGAGTGGTCAGCCGGCCGTCGGCGTGGACGAAGTAGAGGTTCATCCCGCCCAACTCCTCGACCCACTTTCGCTCGGCGGCATCGACGAAGCACACCTGATCGCAGCCGTGCTCGCTTGCCTCGATCTGGGCGGCCAGACCCGCGGCGTAGTTCCCCCCGCACTTCGCCGCGCCGGTTCCGCCCGGAGCGGCACGCGTGTAGTTCGCCGAGAGCCAGATGCGGACCGGCTTCACGCCTCCGGCGAAGTACGGGCCGACCGGGCTGGCGATGACCATGAACCGGACCTCGGTCGAAGGGCGGACGCCGAGGAACGATTCCGAGGCGAACATGAAGGGGCGGAGGTAGAGGCTCTTCTCACCGCCGGTCGGGACCCAGTCGATGTCGAGTTGCACGAGGCGTTCGATGGCATCGACGAAGTCATCCTCGGGAAGCGTCGGGAGGGCCAGGCGCTGGGCCGACCGGTTGAAGCGCGCCGCATTTGCGTGCGGACGGAACGTCCACACCGACCCGTCGGCGTGGCGGTACGCCTTCATGCCCTCGAAGATCTCCTGGGCGTAGTGGAGCACGGACGCCGCGGGATCGAGCTGGATCGGCCCGTACGGCAGGATCTCGGCGTCGTGCCACCCGTCCGCTGTGGTCCACATGACACTGACCATGTGATCGCTGAAATGCTTCCCGAATCCGGGATCGGCGAGGATCTCCTC
>JANPDB010000022.1:0-2826 GCA_031431255.1 Acidimicrobiia bacterium
CTGCGCGCGGGTTGCCGGCCATGCAGCTCCTCGCCGTCGGGCGAGCATGGTCAGGACGAGTCCGCCGATCAACGCGCGCGCCGCAGCAACGGTGATGGGTGGAACGGTCCGACCGGCGACCCGCATGGCGACGGTGTTGAGCGCCCAGAACGACGCCACGGCCACGAAGAGCACCGCCGTCGGGACGAGTGCGAGTGCACTCGGGCGGAGTGCGACGACCAGCTTCGTGTCGGGAATTCCGTCACGAACGCCGTCCACCGGTGCACTTTCGTAGGTCATGCGCTCTTCCTTGCTCGAAATCACCGACGGACGGCGACCCGAACTCTCCCACGGCGAAGCGGTCGTCGACGACCCCCCGGTGGCTGAGCGAGAATCGAAGGGATGGCACCGACCGCCCCCCACCCCGTCGATCCGACCTCGCCCGATGCGGTCCTCCAGTTCATCGGGAAAGGCACTGATCTCATCGTGCCGATCGCCAACGGCGAGCCGGTCTCCGTGCTCGACGCGATCGAGGCTGCGGCCGATTCCCTCGACGGCGTGAAGGTGCACCAGATGCACGCGCTCCATGACCGTCCGAGCCTGCACGGCGCCTACGGCGACAAGCTCCGCCACATCTCGTACTTCCTGTCGCACATCACCCGGCCGTGCTTCCTCGCCGGGGAGATCGATCTCGTTCCGAACAACTTCAGTGAGGTTCCCGACCTCATGAAGCTGCGCTCGAAGGACCCGATCGTGATCGCCGCAGCGTCGATGCCGGACCGACACGGGTACTTCTCCCTCGGGACATCGGCCGACTACGTGTCGAGCTTCATCGGGCGCTCGCCCTTCTTCCTCGAGGCGAACCCGCAGATGCCGCGCACCTTCGGACGCAACCAGCTCCATGTCAGCCAGATCCTCGGATGGTGCGTGCGCGACGCGCCACTGGTCGAGGTGCAGCCCCTTGTTCCCAATGCCGTCGAGCAGAGCATCGCGGCCTACGTCGCCGAGCGGGTAGGCGACGGGGCCGTGATCCAGGCCGGCATCGGCTCGATCCCCAACTCGGTGCTGGCGCTGCTGAAGGACCGGAACAACCTCGGCATCCACACGGAGTTGATCTCCGACGGCTTCGTCGACCTGATCGAGTGCGGCGCCGCCACGGGATCGAACAAGCGCAACAACCGGACCAAAGCGGTGGGCGCCTTCGCCCTCGGCACGCGTCGACTCTACGACTTCATCGCCGACAATCCGGCGGTGGAGCTCTGGCCGGTGCGCTACGTGAACAGTCCGCCGATCGTCGCCACCGAGCCGAAGTTCGTGTCGATCAACGCAACCATCGAGGTCGACCTGCTCGGTCAGTGTGCGTCGGAGACGATCGGAGGCAGGTACTGGTCGTCGTCGGGCGGGCAGGCCGACTTCGCCCGGGGTGCGATGTACTCCGACGGCGGGCAGGGCTTCATCGTCCTCACATCGACGGTCAAGGACGGCACCGTCAGCCGTATCGTTCCCCAACTCGGGCAGGGCCAGGTCGTCACGACGCTGAAGAACACCGTCGACAAGGTGGCCACCGAGTTCGGCATCGCCGAGCTACGCGGTCGCACGATCCGTGAGCGCGCCAACGCGCTCATCGCCATCGCCCACCCCGACCATCGCGACCGCCTCCACCACGACGCCGCGGCGCTCGGATTCGTGTAAGCGAGCCTGCTCGGACGCCGGGTCCCCTTCGGCTACTCGGCGAGCAAGTCGCGCTCGATGGGGCGACGTGCCCACACTGCGTAGAGGGGATCGGTACGGGCACCGGGGTTGCGCCGCTCGACGGCGGGGTCGGTGAAGCCCCCGGCTACCCGGAAGTAGGTCGCAACGATGTGGCATCGACCGGTGTCATCAGTCGAGAGCCATCCGCGTATCGCCTTGGTCGGGAAGCACCGGTTCGAGAACGTGCACACGAACACGCCGCCGGGGCGAAGCACTCTCGCCACCTCGGAGAAGACCTCGAGTGGTTTGGTCAGGTAGTCGACGGAGACGCAGCACGTGACGGCGTCGAACGATCCGTCCTCGAACGGGAGCGCCGGCTCGACGTTGAGGTTCCGGACCACCCACGACGACGCCATCTCGTTCGCCGCCAGTTCCTTGGCGTTCATCCCCATCGCGACGAGGCGGGCCGGAGCGGTGCGGAAATGCGAAACCCACGACGAACAGATGTCGAGCACATCGCCGGTCAACTCGAGCTCGTCGTAGAGCGCGCCGACCGCAGCGATGGCTCCGTCGTCGATGTGGGTGACCAACCGATCGAACGAGTAAAATCGATCGTCCGGGGATTCGTCGGACCGGCCGAAGAACCCAGGTGGGAACGGATCGGATGCTCGTGCGTCAGCCACCGCGGAAGAGTAGAACAGTCTGCTCCGCAAGCGTAAGGGGGCGCTGTCTCGACTCGGAACCGTGGGAATGAATCGCCCACACTTGGTAGAGTCAGCTGCTTACCAACTATGATTGGCGGATGGCGCGTTCTGAACGTTTCAAGGTCTCCACGTCGGGCCAGCTCTCGCTTTCCGCCGCTGTGCGACGGCGGTGGCATCTCGGCGAAGGTGGTCATGTCGACGTGATCGACCTCGGATTCGGCGTGCTGATGGTTCCGGCGGGGTCGGCCGGCCGGCTCCTCAATCAAATCCTTCCGGCGGACGTCCACTATGCAAATGTCGCTGCGGATATCGATCCTGATCTCCAGACCACCTGAGCGTGACCGCCGTACTTCTCGACGACCATCTGCTCCGCGACTGGCTCGCCGGCCCCGATCCCGCGCTTCGGCGAGCGGTCGCCCGGTCGGCTGTCGCCACGACGAACCTCTGGTTC
>JANPDB010000023.1:0-7738 GCA_031431255.1 Acidimicrobiia bacterium
ACAAGTCACCTCACTGCGCTGCGAGGCGAGCTTCGGGCGTGGATGGCGAAAGCGGGACTCCATGCGGACGATTCCGACGACTGTTTGGTGGCCGTCTGCGAGGCCGTGACCAACGCCGTCGAACACGGCAACGATGTCGAAAGCCGGCCAATCGATATGCGCGCTGACTACCGCGCAAACGAGTTCTCGTTCTCCATAGCCGATCACGGGAACTGGAAGCTCCCGGTTGACAGCGGCGGAGCGCGAGGGCGAGGTCTCACGCTCATCCGTCTACTCATGGACGACATGACGGTCGACGAGACAGACCACGGCACCACCATCAGATTCACCAAAGAAGTAATGCTCCCGGAGGGCTCCCGATGAAGATAGAAGAACTCGCAACAGTGACCACTGACACGACAGACGGCACCGTAATTGCCCGAATCTCGGGCGAACTCGACAGCTCCAATGCCAAGCACCTCGGGGACACGATCGTTGCCGCTGGAGCGCAGGCGCGTGCGTGCGTCGTCGACCTGACCCTCGTGACCTATCTCGACAGTGCCGCGCTCACCATGCTGCATCGGCTCGCACAGCAGGCAGCCGCGCTACATCTCGTCATGCCTTCGGACTCTCGTGCGGCACGCCTCGTCGAGATCGGCGGGCTTGACACCGTCCTGCGAACCCACCAAACCATCGAAGATGCGCTCGCCGGACTCTGAGCCGGTTCCGATCTTGCGCCCATCTAAGGCACTCATGCGTGCACATATGGAAACACGGCCGTTGACCAGGCTCTCGTCGGGCTGGCGGGACTCATCTGAACTGCGGGTATATGGTCGGGCTGGCGGTGTGTTTGTCGGGCTGGCGGGACTCGAACCCACGACCTCTTGACCCCCAGTCAAGCGCGCTACCAAGCTGCGCCACAGCCCGTGGCCCCGTCCACAGTACACGCTCCCCCGGCGGGCTCCGGGCCTACGCCCGACCCCACCGGCCGACCGGAGACGGGCCCAGAGTTGTGTGGTTGGTTGGCGCCAAGTTGTCGGGTTCGCGACGTCGCAAAGTCGACAATCTGGCGCCAACCCGCCACACATGCGGGCACGAGCCCACTACCGAGGCAGCGTGGCCTCGACGGCAACGGCGACGGCGGCGTTGAGGCGGTCATGCAAGCCGACGTTGGCCTGGCGATCCGTGCGGACGACGATCACGTGCGCACCCGGCGACCCGGCAACGGACAGTGCATCGATGAACTCCGCTTCGCTCGCCACCTCGGTCACGTTCACGCCGTAGCCACGCGCAACTGCCGCGACGTCCACGCCCTGGGGCGTGCCGAACAACAACTCGAATCGCTCACGTGTCAACGACGTCGCCTGGGGAAGGAACTCGAAGATGCCGCCGCCTCCGTTGTCGACGACGACGATCGTCGCCGGACGGCCCGCGGCCGACGCCAGCGCGCCGGCATCGTGGAGGAACGCCAGATCGCCGAGCAGCCCGACGCCAGCGCGGCCGTCTCCGGCACCGGCCACACCGAGAACGGTCGACACGACACCGTCGATCCCGTTGGCACCGCGGTTGGCGTGCACCTCCACACTGAGCAGGGGCGGGGCGAACCACTCGACGTCACGGATCGGCATCGACGACGCCACGACGAGGCGCGAGTCGTGCGGGAGATGACGGAGGAGCGACCGAGCGATCCACGGTTCGGAGAGGGCGCCGTCGGTATCGGCCAAACGAGGTGGGCCGTCGAGCGCGTCGGCCAGCACCGCATCGGCGGCTGCCGCGACCGACCGCCAGCGCGAGGTCCACGACGGCTGCGCGGCCTCCACCCGCAAATCAAGAAGGCCACGCGCCATCTCGACCGGGTCGGCCGCCACGAGGAGGGTGGCCGTGCGGTGGGGATCGAGCCAGGACCCGTACGGATCGACGAGCACGTCGTCGGCGCCGGACGAACCGAGCCATTGACCGAGCACTTTCGACGCCCACGGCGCGCCGAGCCGCAGAACCACTTCAGGACGGAGTGCCTCGGCCGCCCGGGGCGAGCGCAGAATCGAGTCCGCGGCAGCGACGAGGTTCGGCGCCTTCGTCCGCAGACCGGAACGCGGGTCGGCCAGCACCGGCCAACCGAGCGCCGAAGCCAGGCGGTGGATCACCTCGGCGCCCTCCCGATCACCGGTATGGACGGCGCCGGCACCGGCGACGATCACTCCGCGTCGCCCATGCACCAACGCCCGCACCGCCTCGAGCCGTCCCGAGGCCACGGCGACGGAGCCGCCGGCGATGACCCGATGCCACGGTTCCCCGCCGTCGCGGCCCAAGGGCAGGGGCATCGGCATCCCGACGAGCGGCTCCCGGAACGGCAGGTTGACGTGGACCGGTCCGGGCCCGCGACGTGACCCCACGGCCTCGGCCACGGTTCGTGCGCCAAAGTATCGCCACGTGTGCTGGTTCGCCGCGACGGGAACGCCGAGCTCGGCGAACCACCGGACGGAGACCCCGAAGAGGCCCTGCTGGTTGACCGTCTGCGGCGCGCCGATCCCGTGGAGCTCGGGCGGCCGGTCCGCCGTGCACACGATCAGCGGCACGTGGTCGAGGTCGGCTTCTACGACGGCTGCGTGATACTCCACCGCGGCGGTGCCGCTGGTGCACAGCAGCACGCTCGACCGGCCCGTCGCCCGAGCGAGTCCGAGCGCCCGGAATGACCCGCTCCGCTCGTCGAGTACGACCGTGAGACGGATCCGCGAGTCGGCGGCGATGGCGAGAGCCAGGGGCGTCGAACGCGAGCCCGGACTGACGACGGCGTCACGGACGCCGGCGCGGACCCACTCGTCGATCAAGGTCGCGCAGAACGTCGCCTGCAGGTCAGCTGCGGTGGGAGCAGACGATGGGTCCGACGACATGCAACGATCATGCCGTGCCTACGCCGCTACCGCCGAGCATGCCCACGGCGACAAGCTCGTCACCGCCGACCATTCCGCTGTTCGCGCTGCACGGGTTCACCCAGACAGGACGGTCATGGGCCGTTGTCGAGCAGGCTCTTGGGGAGACGATCGTGGCACCGGACCTGCCCGGGCACGGCGACGCCTCCAACGAGCGGCCTACCGATTTGCACGCCGCCGCCGATCTCGTCGCTGAGCGCACCATTCCCCTCCTCGACGGTCGTTCGGCCTGGTGGATCGGGTACTCACTCGGCGGACGCGTCCTGCTCCACCTCGCCCTGGCGCGTCCGGAGCTCGTTGCCGGGCTCGTGCTCGTCTCCACCACCGCCGGGATCGACGACGCCGCCGAGCGGGCAAGTCGGGTGGCCGCTGACGAGGCTCTCGCCGACGAGATCCTGCGTGACGGGACCGAACGGTTCCTCGACCGGTGGACCAGTCAGCCACTGTTCGCCACCCTCACCCTCACCGACGACGACCGCGCCGAGCGGCTCCGCAACACCGCCGAGGGACTCGCCGCGTCGCTGCGCTCCTGCGGCACCGGCACCCAGACACCGCTGTGGGAACGCCTCGAAGAACTCACGATCCCGACAATCGTGATCACCGGTGAGCTCGACACGAAGTTCACCGTGCTCGGCCGCCGCCTCGCTGCCGCTCTGCCGAACGCGGTCCACGAGGAACTGGCACGCGCCGGCCACGCCTGTCACCTCGAACAGCCACGGGCATTCGCAACGGCGCTCCGCAACGGTCAGCAAGCGAGTCAGGGAGTGACCGTGTCCTCCGGTGCCGGGACGGCAGTTGTCGATGACACCGAGGTTGGCGTCTGGCCTCGCATCACCGGCTCCGCCCGGAACGGGATGCCGCCGGTGTTGTAGGACATCTTCGGGTCGACGAGCATCCAACGGCCGACCCCCAGCTCATCGACGGCATCGATCTGCGCGCGTACATCAGCGGGACCGTTGGGGCGACCCTCAGAGAAGTCTTGCAGCCACGGAAGGACAGCAGCATCGGTGTTCGCCACCTGACGAAACACGACTTTCACTGCGGCCGCGACCAGATCATGGGGCCGCTCCGCCGGACTGTCGATCCCGAAAGATCCCGACGCGAATCGGGACGGGAAGAGCTTCGGCGACAGGTAATCGACCAGCGGTGCGAATTGGGCGGCGCTCTGCCCATAGGCCTTGGTGTCCTTGATCGACGCTCCGAGCACCGTGACTCCGAAGCCGACGTTGAGCCCTCGCAGCTGTTCCCCGGCCCGCCGGATGAAGGAGACCAGCTGGGTGTCGAGACCACGGAGGTCGGGGCGCAGACCAGCGAGCACCATCGATGTCGGCTCCCCACCCGGACGTCGAACCTCGTCGAGAATCAGGTCGTCGAACCCCATGCTCGCCGCCTCGGCGATGATGTCGAGCACGTAGCGCTGCGCATCCGGATTGACCGGGTTGGCGAAGACACCATCGCTGCCGACGAAGGGTAAGCCGGTCGCGTCGGTGACCACCCGGTCGAGGTTCCCGCTCCGAACCGCATCGGCGACGAACAGCGGATCGCGGAAGCAGACGATGCGACCGACGACGCGCACACCACGAGCGTGAAGCTCATCGATCACCTTGCGCGGATCGATGAGGTCCTGGCTGGCACCGATCTCGATGGCCTTCGGCACCGCGGAGCGATAGGCCAGGCCCCCGGCCTCGTCCTTGAGCGTGAGCATCACCGTGTTGATCTGCTTCGACTCGACCATGCGAAACACGGGATTTCGCACGGACGCGATACGCCATCCACGCGGGGTCACGTGCACACCACGCATCTTCGGTTTCTCCACGCCGGTGCGGACGAGCCGACGGCTGCGGTTGTTGGCGTCGTCGACGGCGACGATCTCGACCGTCCCCACCGGCGCCTTACGAAACGTCGCCCGGAACGCTCCCTTCTGCGGCCCGCTTGCCTTGACCGGCACGACAACCCCGTTCACGCGAAGGGTGACACCTGGCTCTGTCGTCCCCGAGAGAACGAGTGCCTGCCCATCGACGTTCGACTCGCTGCGAACCTTCAGCTCGGGACGGGAGCGGTCGACGACGAACCTGACCTCGCGCCGGGCGGGTCCCCGCCAGAGCACCGACGAACCGGAACGGATCACCAGGCGGTGCTCTCCATCGGGCAGATCGGCGGGTGGGGTCCACACCGCCGACCGGCGATTGCGGCCGATCGGAACCGTCTCGCCGACGAGACGCACGTCGAGGCGTTCGACCGCGGTCCTCGGTGTGACCGCGATGACCGCCTCGAGTTTCTTCACCCCCGAGGCATTGAGAAAGGACCCGGAGCGCAGTCCCGAGACCGTGAGTTCGTGCTGCGGGATGACGAACGGTGCAATCGCGATCGCCGTGCACACGGCCAGCACGGCGATCGCCGCGACGTTGAACTGGCGCATCGCCGAGGGCGGCTTCGGTTTCTTCCCGGGATCGGTCGTCTGCCCGAGCGCCGGGCGTCCGGTGCGGGCCAGCCGACGAAGCGCATCATCGGGATGGGCGATACGCCGATCGCGTTGGATCACGCGATCCCGACCGCCGTGATGGGACTCACCGTCACCGTGACGCCCGCCGAGCGGAAGAAACTCGTCGGCGCTGACCTCACAGCAGGATCCCGCACGTGAGAAGGACACCAACGGCCAATTGCAGCTTGCCCGTGGCGCCGAGCACGGCGATCAGGTCGCGTCCGAGTGACCCGCCGCGCACAGCCTTCACGGGAGCGATCGCCAGTGGGGCGGCAAGCAGACCGACCAGCGTGGCCGGACGGCCCAGCACCACCGCCAGCAGAACGATCGCCGCGAACGCTCCCCCGACGAGCATGACGAAGAACACCCGTGTGCGGCCGTCGCCGAGGCGTACCGCGAGGGTGTTCTTGCCGACGACGCGGTCACCGGGGATGTCGCGCAAGTTGTTCGTGACCAGCAGTGCCGTGGCAAGAAGCCCGACCGGGAACGCGGCGACGAAGGCCGCGGCCGTGAGCTCCTCGTACTGCACGAAGGCCGAGCCGGCGACGGCAACGATGCCGAAGAACACGAAGACGAACACCTCTCCCAGCCCGGCGTACCCGTAAGGCCGTGGGCCGCCCGTGTAGCCCCACGCCGCGGCGATGGCGGCGAGTCCGACGGCGATCAGCCACCACGAGGTGAGCGCAGCGAGGACGAGTCCGGCAACGGCGGCCGCTCCGAGTGCGGCGAATGCCGCCCGCTTCACGGCCGCCGCGGACTTCGCGCCCGACCCGACGAGCCGCAGCGGCCCCACCCGTGCGTCATCGGTGCCGCGGACACCGTCGGAGTAGTCGTTGGCATAGTTCACGCCCACTTGCAGCGCGAGGGACACCACGAGCGCGAGCCCGGCCCGGGGTGCGCTCCACGACACACCGTTCGGACGTTGCGCGATCGCCACTGCGGTGCCGACCAGCACCGGCACCACTGCGGCCGGCAGCGTCCGGATCCGCGCGCCGAGCAGCCACGCCTGCATTCCCGATGGAGGCGCAGGCGGAGACGACGACGGGCCCGGAGCCACGACGGGAGTGGAGAGGGGTCCAGCCACGCCTCCAACCGTACCGGCTGGCCGCGCCGACGGAGGAGCGGCCGGGCAATAGCTTGGGACACGTGCGTTTCGCGGTCATCGTCGTCGCCTCGATCGTGCTCGCCGGGGTCTTCGCCGTGTCGGGAACGGCAAAGGCACGCGACGTCGCCGGGACGACAACGGCCGCCCGTTCGCTCGGCGTGCCGGCTTCGCTCGCTCGGCTCGTCGCCCGCCTGCTGCCGATGGTCGAACTCGCCCTCGCCGCCGCCCTCGTCGTCGGTCTGCTGGTCTCGGTTGTGCGTCGTGTCGCGGCGATCGGTTCAGTGATGCTGCTCGGGGCGTTCACCGTGGCCATGGCACGGACGCTTCGTCAGGGACAGGCGCCGATGTGCCGATGCTTCGGTGCGCTTGGCGAACGTCCGATCAGCACCGAGACCATCGTCCGCAATATCGCCCTCGCTGCGCTCGCCGTCGTCAGCGCGATCGGTTGAGCGCCGAGTGAAAGCCACGCGATGACCCGACGACTGGTCGCGCTCGACCTGCCACCGGGGCATGCGTTCGTGAAGGAGCTCCGCCGGTCCTGGGACGATGGCGACGCGGTGCTTCCGATCGACCCGCGGCTCGCCGGACCGGCCAAGGCAGCGTTGCTCGACGTGCTCCGCCCCGAGGTGATCGTCGATTCGTCCGGCCGCTCGAGCCGCGACGATGGCGTCCCGGTGCTCGACGGTGACGCGCTCGTCGTCGCCACGTCGGGGACGACCGGTGAGCCGAAGGGCGTGGTCCTGACCCACGACGCGGTCACGGCATCAGCCACGGCGACGAACGCCCGACTCGCCATCGATCCGGCGACGGACCGATGGCTCGCCACCCTCCCGGTCGCCCATATCGGCGGGCTCTCGGTCGTCACGCGGGCACTTGCGAGCGGCACTCCGCTCACGATCGTCGATCGATTCGATCCTGAGGTCGTGAACGCGGCCCGCTCCACCGGTCACACCCGCACCTCGCTGGTCGTCACGGCGTTGCAGCGAGTCGAGACGGCCGGGTGGCGGACGATTCTCGTCGGGGGTTCGGCCATGCCCGAAGCCCTCCCGGACAATTGTGTGCGCACGTACGGTATGACCGAGACCGGCTCCGGCGTCGTCTACGACGGCTTCGCGTTGGAAGGAGTCGCAATCACCCTCGGAGACGACGGCGAGATCCTGATCGATGCTCCGATGCTGTTGCGCTCGTACCGATCCGCTGATGGTGTCGCCACGCCGGAGGGATTCGACCCGAAGGATGGCG
>JANPDB010000024.1:0-2618 GCA_031431255.1 Acidimicrobiia bacterium
GGTGTTCCAGGGATTGAGCGTGGCGCCGTTCAGCACTGTCCGGGTGAGGTTCACTCCCCCGAACTCCGAAGCCGTGGTCAGCCCTACCGGAATCGCTCCGGCATCGATCAGGCGGGCGACCATCGTGGACGTCTGGGTAGCCACGTGGTCGCGCAGCGGGACGCTTGCCTCCGTCGCCGGCCAACCGGCCACGTTCGTCAGTTCTTTCACACCCAACGGGACACCGCCGAACGGAAGCGACACATCCGCGTTCGCCGCTGCAGTGCGGGCGTGGTCGGGGTTCAGGAACGAGAACGCGTTGAGATCGCTCGACGCGATGGCGGCGAACACCGCGTCGATCTCCTCGACCGGCGAACGTTCACCCGATCGGAATGCGTCGACCAGCGAACACTGGTCTCCCTGCCATGGCTGCATGCTGGTCACACCGACGAGTCAACACCGATTCTCAGAGTCGTGCCCGTTGGCCGCCCGGCGCACGTCGGCCACGAGCCGGTGTGCTCAGCGCAGTTGTGCCTGTTGGCCGCCCGGCGCACATCGGCCACGAACCGATGTGCTCAGCGCGGTTGTGCCTGTTGGCCGCCCGGCGCACATCGGCCACGAGCCGGTGTGCTCAGCCCGCTGTCGGTCCGGTCCCTTCTTCGGTGGCCTGTTGGCCTGCCGCGCCGAGGACATACCGCCAGCTCCGCATGTGGGCCATCAGCGCGTCGGGAACCATCGAGAGCGAATCCGGGCACCACGTGAGCACGTCGACCAGGTCGGCGAACTCCTCGGCGGTGACCCACCTCGCCTCGGCAACCTCACCGTCGTTGAACACGATGTCGCCGTCGTGACGGGCGATGAAACAGTGCGTGATCACGCGGACGGACTCGTCCTCGAAGCGCTGTTCGCCGACGAAGTGCAGTGGTGCGTCGATGATTCCGAGCTCCTCGGCCAGCTCGCGACGAGCACCGTCGAGGTACGACTCGCCCGAGGCGAGCACCCCGCCGGCGGCCATGTCCCAGTAGCCAGGCCAGACGTCCTTGTCGTCGGCGCGGCGGTGGATCAGCAGGCGATCCTCGGAGTCGAGCACGGCGATCCCGACGCCCCGGTGCCGGAGGTTGTCCCGACGCATCCACTCCCGAGTGGTGACCCGCTCGACCCGGTCGAAGTCATCCACCACATCGACGAGATCGTCAGCAGCCATCGGAACACCGTACTTGGTAGTTCGAAATTCCTAAGAAGATTTCGGAGTTCTTTGTTCGCGCACGGTCATTTTGTCATACCCCTCTCGTACATTTGACCCCATGGATGTTGTCGACCCGACAGAGCTGATGAAAGGATTTCGGCGCGTCGAGCTTTGCACCGCTGATTCGATCTCGCTCCGCGGAGTGCTCGATGATATTCGCCGTGTTCGTGCCCGTTTCGACCACGTCGAAGCCGAAGTAGCCAAGCGGCTCAAGGGTTCTTCCGGCACGCCCGAGCGCGACGTGGCGAAGTCGGCGCAGCGGTCCAACCGCCACGGCAACAAGGTCATGACCCGCGCCGCAGCTATCGAGAGCGAGCCAACGCTGAGTCGTGCCCTGGAAGCCGGCGACCTCGGTGGCGAGCATGTCGATGTGTTCGCCAAGGTGCTGGGATCGCTCGACGGCCCGGTCAAGCAAGGCTTCGCCGAGGCCGCGCCGGCGCTGATCCAAGCGGCGGCGAACTCGGGGTCCACACCGGAAGAGTTCGCCGCCAGTCTCCACGCTGCGGCCGAAGAACTCGCCGCCGATGGAGGCATGGACCGGCTCGAGCGCCAGCGCCGGGCCACTCGGCTGCGTACGTGGACGGATCGGGCGACCGGCATGTGGCGCCTTTCGGGTACCTTCGACCCGGAGTCGGGGGTCACCCTGCACGGTCGGCTGGAAGCGGCGATGTCCGCCATGTTCGCGGCAAAGACTCCTTCCACTGCCCCGACCGATCCGGGAGAGAAACAGGACCATCTTCGAGCGCTTGCTCTGCTCGCGCTGACCAACGGCGAATCTGCGTCATCAACGGCATCGGCGTTCGCCTCTGATTGTGATCAGTCTGATGGTGACCAATCTGATGAATGGAGTCCGTTCGGAGCGGGGCTTGGATCAATGCTGGGATCGGGTGGGAAGCGGTTCGGCAAGCCAGAAATCACTCTGGTCATCGATACCGCGAATCTCGGATCGGACGGAAAGCCAACAGTCGACTGGGGCATACCCGTCACCATTCCGTGGGAACGCATCAAACGTCTCTGCCACGCCGCAAGAATCCGTCCCGTCGTGGTCCACGACGGCAACGTGATCGACGCCGACGGCGAGCTGAACCTCGGCCGCACCACCAGACTCGCCAACCGCGCGCAACGTCGAGCGCTTCATGCGGTCTACGCCACGTGCGCCGTGCCCGGATGTTCCGTGTCGTTCAACCACACCAAGCCGCATCACGTGCACTGGTGGCGCCACGGCGGACCGACAGACTTCGCCAACCTCCTGCCGCTGTGCAGCCAGCATCACCACTGCGCCCACGAGGGCGGCTGGATCTTCACCCTGGGGCCGAACCGCGAGCTCACCATCGAACTCCCCGACGGTCAGATCATGCGAACCGGCCCGCCGAATCGGAAGGCCGCGGCGTGA
>JANPDB010000025.1:0-2742 GCA_031431255.1 Acidimicrobiia bacterium
GCAGATCGAGCGGATCGCTTCCCTGGATTCAAGGCGATCAAGCCTCGACAGAATTTCTTTCAGTTCGTTCATTACTGCATTCTCCCCGCCCTGAGCAGCTTGCGCGCGTTGTCAGTATAGGCGCGGGCTTCCTCGCGCACATTGCCAGGCTGCTGGTCCCAGCCCGCAAAGTTGGTACCAAACACCAGATGGTCGTTGTTCACATGCGACTTCAGCAGCGCCAGTGAATCGTCTGCGTGGACATGAATGTCGAACCAGAGTCGATTCAGCAGCGCTTCGAACGCACCATCGGCGCGCATTTCTGCACTTGCCCAGGGCCGTTTTTTCGCCGCCTTCGCCATTCGTCCGAACACGTAACCGGTCGCTCCACCACCGTGGCTCAGGCAGACGTCGAGCTCAGGGTGCCGGTGAAGGACACCACCGAAGATCAACTGGGCAACGGCGACGGATTCCTCGTAGGCAAACTCGAGAATGAGATCGAGATCGAAACGGCGAAGCCGGAAATCACGCAGGGGGCCATCGATTCCTGACGGCGCGGGATGGACGAACACCGGTACGTCGAGGTCGACGTAGGTGGACCAGAGTTGGTCGAACGCAGCGTCGTCGAGCGCTCGCGGCCCAGGGTCGGTGCCGATGTATCCACCGACGAGACCCAACTCCTCGACACTTCGCCGGAGTTCCTCGCAAGCCGCGTCTGGGTCTTGCGCCGGGAGCTGCGCGAGACCGACGAATCGATCCGGGTGTGTTGCCACGAGTGCAGCCAACGAGTCGTTGTGACGTCGGCAGTAGTCGATCGCCAACGACGCATCAACGTGGTGAAAGTAGGTCAGCGGATTGGGCGAGAGGGCCTGCACCGCAATGCCATGCACATCCATGCGTTCGATCCGAAGGTTCGCATCCATGAAGAGCGAGCCGCGGTAACGCACGCCGCACAGCGTGTACGCACCGACGTGGAACTCCTGCACTCCTGCTTGCTCGTCGAGTCTCGGTCCGTGCGGTCCGGCGGTGCCGAAGGTGTCCTCCAGAACAACGTGGGCATGAACATCGACCGGACCCGGGCGGAGGTTACGAGTAGCGCTAGGGGTGCTCACGGCGCCAGCAACTCGCCCGAGGAAGAGAGAATTTCGATCGCCAGACCCGGGCACCGACGGGCGAGAACGATCAGACGCTCGACCGAAAGCTCCGAAGCGCCCGGCAGAACTTCAGCAAGTTCATCGGCGTCGAAACCGAACGCAGACGGTTCATCGGCGATGCAACGCCCTGCACTCACGCAACGTTCTTTGTCGATGGTCACGACGGGTCGATCGGTCATGGGGTCCTTCGTGTTCGATGTCTCATGGTTTTGCCCCGAACACCTGCAGGCCGGGCGAACCCACCGTGGCGCGAAGCCGCTGGAGTTCCTCCGACCCCTCCCACAGACCTCGGAGCACCTGGCCGTGGGTGGACCCGAGAATCGATTGGATCGCCATGTCGTGGCGGATGTACTCGGCAACGACGAGTGCCATCGCCGGGTCGTCACACCACATGCCCCACGTCTCCTCACCAACTGCACCGGCAGTCAGGACATTGGAGCGATCGGCAACGAAGGCGAACAGACGGCAACCGAGACGTTCTTCCACGACGTCGGGCGCAGAGAAACGATGTTCGAACACCGTGCCGACTCCCCGAAGGCCGTCGCCGCCCCCGAACACGAGGGTGGTGACCTCAACGCCACGTGCTGCGGCGCGCTGCAAGTCGTCGACTACGGCCGGAACCTCGGGCGGCCAGATCGAAACGAGGAGATCCGACACGGCACTCTCGATGACGTCCTTGGCGCGGTCGAGCACGCTGCGTCGGCCGCGGATCTGTTGCGTGAGATGGGTCTCGCGTGGTGCGCTCACGTTCGGCAACGAAGTCGCAAGTGCAGCGAGCGCATCGTCGACCTCGCGGCGCACGCGTGCGAGAAGACTCTCAATCGGGAGCGGAAGGTATGCGGTTCCCGAGTCGGGAACGTTGACCTCGAACGCGCTGCCACGGGCCACGAGCTTGGCGACTGTTTCGTACACCGTGCTGCGCGGAACACCGGACTGCTTGGCGAGTTCGTATCCGTTCAGCGGTAGACCGGCGGCGAGCATGGCGAGATAGACCTTGGCTTCGTAGCCGGACATCCCAATACGTCGGAGTTGCTCAACGACGTCTTCGGCGGGCATCGGTGCGACTCTACCGATCCAGTGATCGTTCGACGGACGCCGAGGTCTCGGATGATGGCCGGAACACAACGGGGTAGGACGAGAACACGGTGCGAACGGTCGACATGTCGAGCACGGCCGGGCGATCGGGGTCGCGTTCAAGCCCGCGAGCGAAGAGCATCGAGGCCATCGTGGTGATCGCCCCGAACACGTGGGCGTTCGGATCGACGACTCCGGCAGCGTCGAGTTCGGGAGCCGTGCCGCCGGCCAACTCCATACCCAGGCAGGCATGGATGCCGTGCCCGAACGTGAGCCCCCATGGTGCAGCGTCGTCGGGGATGCGACGGTCGGGACAGAACTCGTCGGCATCCGTTCCCCACACACTGCGATCTCGATTCGCCTGCTCCATGTCGACGATGACCCGTTGACCAAAAGCGATCACGTTTCCGCCGATCGTCGTTGGTTCGTCGGTGCCGAGGCGGTGAGTCTGTGGTGACGCCGGATGCAGCCGCAACGTCTCGTGTACGAATCGCTGGAGGCGCAACGGATCGGATGTAACGGTCAACCGATCCGC
>JANPDB010000026.1:0-6800 GCA_031431255.1 Acidimicrobiia bacterium
CGGCGCCCTGTATCCGCCCAAGAAGTTCTTCGGTGCCGCACGCAACATCGAAGAAGGCGGGTCGCTCACGATCCTCGCCACGGCGCTGGTCGAGACCGGCTCCACCATGGACACGGTCATCTTCGAGGAGTTCAAGGGCACCGGCAACATGGAGCTCCGGCTCGACCGCCGCCTGGCGGAGAAGCGCATCTATCCCGCGATCAACGTCAACGAGTCATCGACGCGTCATGAGGAGCTTCTCTTTCAGAAGCCGGAGCTCGATGTGGTGTGGAAGCTCCGCCGCGTGCTCAACGGTCTGGCCGAAGGTGGTTCCGGCGCTGCCGGTCTCGAACTGCTGATGGATCGGATCAAGACGACCAAGACGAACTCCGAGTTTCTCCTCGAGATCGCCAAGGCCCCGTCGTCGGGCAACTGATCCGCCGATGGCGTTGAGCCCGACGCAGCGGGCGCTGCTGCTGCAGACCAAGCTACGCGCACTTATTGTTGAGAACTGGAACGTCGACCCCGCATCTCTGGTGGGGGAGGCGTTCCCGATCGGCGCAGGTCTTGTCGCGGCCACGACCGGCGTGGGCTGGGTGCTCGTGCCGGCGATCACCATCGACGCCGATCCGCTCGATGCCGAAGCGTTGCGTCCTGCGCTTGCCGCCGGATGGCTGGGCGGCGCTGTCGTATGGCGTCAGCGCCACGGGCTGCACACCCTAAACGTGCTCTGCGACCTTGTCGATGGTGGGGGAGCACGGCGCAACACGCTCCTCGCGACACCGCTCACCATCTTCGTCGTGAACGGCCGGAAGACCGCACCGATGATCGCTGAACCGTTCGTGCCCGCCATGCCGCCCGACGCCGTGACGATGCTCCATGCCGACACGATCACCGCGTGTGGCGCCGATGCGGTGGTCGAGCACGGGGTGCTCCGTGCGGAGATTCTCGGCCTCGAAGTCGCTCGGGTTATCGTCGATCAACACGACGGCGTGCCGCGCCTACACGTCGGGGTGGGCAAACACGATCGACTGGCCCAGTCGATGATGCACGGTTCGGACATCGATGCGGTTGTGGGGCTCACCAAAGCGGTCGATGCCGTCCGGGCGCATCGCCGAATCGACGCGGGATCCCACCCCGCGAACCAGCTGAGCCGCGAGCGGTGGTTCCGGATCGCGTTGTGTGCCTCGCCTGACCGTGTTGGTGCCGTATCGCTGATGCCGACGGAGTCCACAGTCGTTCCGACGTTGAAGCTGGCGACGCCGGCGATGGCGGTGGGAACGTCCGACGACAGACGTCCGATGGTCGTCGGCGCCTCCGCCGGTGTGGATCTCGACGCCGCGCTCGTCGTCGCCGATGTCGCCACGGTCCTCGGTCTTGCCGATGCCCGTCGAGTGCTCGTCGTCCCGAACGGGAACGACCTTCCCGCGGTGCGACGCGTCGCCGATGCGTGCGGCGTGGAAACCGTCACGGCCGACGTCCCCTGGCCGAGATAACCGTTCCCCTCTCTGGGTCGGCTGGCGTGCACTGGGTCGGGAGGTGTGCATAGGTGCACACCTCCCGACCCAACGCGCTGGTGTGCTCTGGGTCGGCTGGCGTGCACTGGGTCGGCTGGTGTGCACTGGGTCGGCTGACGTGCATAGGTGCACAACTCCCGACCCAACGCGCTGAGCTGACCCAGGAGTGTGGGCCGACGCGGCAACAGGTACCCTGCGTCGCGTGACTACCGAACCTGGTCCGCCGGCACCCCCGTCTTCGTTCTCCCCCGCATCGGGCCCGGCATTCGTCGTGGTCGATGCCCTCGACGCCGACGCCGCGCTCGCCGCTGCCGGCGCCGCCACACGGAGCGTCTCGCTCGTCGGGCCCCAGCCGGTCCGGGTCCTCGAAGGTTCGTTTGCCGAGGGTCGGTCCATCGGGCTGTTCCGCACCTCCGATCTCGACGCCGCGATTGCCGCATGTACAACTCATGAGTTCGCCCAGGCAGCGGCTCAGCTCGACGCCCAATCGGTGAGCCCGGAGACGCTCCGTCCCTCGAACTCGTCGACCGCCGGCCGGATCGCCGTGGGGCACCACGCACTCGGCGACGATGCCCCGGCCCCGGAGGCGGAGCGCGATCTCGCCTACCTCATGGTCCATGGCTTCATCTCGAACCGCGAGGTCTACGGCGCGTACCTCAGGGGGCTCAAGGAGAGCAACCTGCTCGTCACGAATCGCTGCGAACGGGTGCTCATGATGGGAGCAACGAACGTCCGAAAAGTCATAGCCGGGCCGGTGATTCCGGGTGAATACTTCGAGATCCTCGCCTTCCCGTCGCAACTGGCTATCGAAGCGTTCTGGTTCAGCGACCACTACGCGCCGCTCATCGAGCTCCGGAAGGGAGCGGTCGACGTCTTTGCGGCGATTCTGCCCCCCGGCTGAACGGTTACCCGGCCCGCCGGTGTCGACTTCAGCCCCGGCCGTGCGGCCGCGGTTGCGATGGTCCGCCATCATGGACATATGGCTTCCATCACCATCTTCCACAACCCTCATTGAAATTCGTCGACGAACGCGCTGAAGATCCTTCAGCAGCGTGGTGTCGAGTTCGACACCGTCGAGTACCTCAAGGCCAAGCCCACACGCGAGACGCTGACGGAGATCGTCACCAAGCTCGATGGTCCGGTCGCCGATCTCGTTCGGAAGGATTCGGTCTTCGCCAAGCTCGGTCTCGATGAGGCCGACTTCCAGTCTCCGGAAGCCGTCGTCGGTCTGCTGGTGAAGCATCCGAAGCTGATGCAGCGGCCGGTAATCATGACGACCAGCGGCGCTGTGATCGGCCGCCCCAAGGAACGCGTGACGGAACTCCTCGATCGTGCCTAGCCGTCCGCCGAGAGCCGCAACGCAAGCCCGGGTGATCCCGTAGCGTCGTCGAGATGCCTGATGCCGACCCCTGGCCACCCGCCCCGCGTGACGTGCCGTTGAACGGCTGGTCGCCGCGCACCATCGCCGTGGCGACCGGGCGCCCGCATGGCGTCGGCGCTCCCCTGAACCAACCCCTCGTGCTCGCGTCGAACTTCCGTGAGGGAGGCGACTACAGCCGCACGCACGGCACCGAGTCGTGGATCGCATTCGAAGACGCGATCGGCGCGCTCGAGGGTGGCCACGCGATTTCGTTCGCCAGCGGAATGGCTGCCGCCTCAGCGCTCCTTCACGCGCTCATGCCGAAGGTGATCGTCCTGCCGAGGGCGAGCTACATGGGTGTGCGCACGCTGGTCGCCGGTCTCGCCACCGGGCACGGCCTCGAGGTCCGCCTCGTCGATGTGACCGACACCGAATCGGTGCTGGCCACGTCGGTCGGTGCCGACGTCACCTGGCTGGAGTCGCCGGCGAATCCCACCCTCGATGTGGCTGATCTCGCCGCGCTGTGCGGCGCCCTCGCATCGCGCGGCACGACAACCATCGTCGACTCGACGTTCGCCACGCCGCTCGGCCAGCAGCCCCTCGCGCTCGGCGCGACCGCCGTGCTCCACTCGGCGACCAAGTTCATCGGTGGCCACAGTGATCTGCTTCTCGGTGTCGCGGTCACCCGAGACGCCAAGCTGCACGAGTTGCTCTTCCGGGCCCGGACCTATGTCGGTGCCACGCCGGGCGCGCTGGAGTCGTTCCTTGCCCTGCGTGGGCTGCGGACGCTTCCGCTCCGCTACGAAGCGTCGTCGCGGTCGGCGTCGGAACTGGCCGCGCGGCTTCGTTCACATGGAGGGGTGGTCGACGTGCGCCAGGTCGGTCCAATGTTGGCGGTGATCGTGCGGGGTGGTGCTGCCGCGGCCGACGCTGTCTGTGCGAGTGTGCGACTGCTCGTGCCGGCCACCAGTCTGGGCGGCGTCGAGACCACGATCGAACGCCGACAGAAGTACGAGGGTGACGCCCACGTGAACCCCGGTCTGCTTCGGATGAGCATCGGCATCGAGGACGTGGAAGACCTCTGGGCCGATCTCTCCCAGGCGCTCGCAGCAGCGGCACAGGCGGCCTCGACGGCGTAGGCGGACCCGGCGACGGCCGAGTTCAGGGAGCAGCGCGGCGGATGAGTTCGAACTCGGCGGACTCGATCTGCAGGTCGACCGCTTTGGACGAGAGCTGGATCTCCCAGAGCGTCACGACGAGCGAGGCGATCATGGCCACGAGCGATCCGCCGAACAGCAACTTGGCGACGACCTGTGAGCCGCGGACCAAGACGACGAGCGCGCTTACGATTCCGAGAAGCAGCGAGAACACGGCCAATGTCTGCATCGCTCTGATCATCCCGACTCGGCGTCGAAGCACTTCGACCTGACGCAGACGCAGGGAATCCGAACGGGGGTCCGTCGACCGGTCACTGACGAGTTGGCGGATCCGCCCCGTGATCGCGACGTAGCGCTGACCGTAGGCAAGCATGAGGAACGACACGGCCGGGAACACCAGGGCCGAGGTCGCCAGTTCGAGTCGCACCCGACTCAGCGTACAGATGGCGGCGGATCGGACATGCCTGTCGGCGAGGGTCACGGTGCGGTGATCGGCCGAGCGCGCTCGGCATGTGCCCGGTCGGGTGCGGCGGTACGGTGTCGAGATGACCGCAATCCCCGGACAGAACGTGAACGGCGCGGACACGGACGCGCTGTTGAGGAGCTTCGACCCGACTGCGCCGGCGTTTCAGCAGGACCCGTATCCGGTTCTGAACGCCATTCGGGAAGCTACGCCGATGTTCCGCAACGAGCTCACGGGCCAGTGGACCGTCACCCGCTTCGAGACGGTGCACGCCCTCCTCCGTGACCGCAGGCTCGGCCGGACGTACACCCACCTGGCGACGCACGAGGAGATGGGCCGATCCGCCCCCGATCCGCGGTGGAGCGACTTCGCCGCCAGCGAGGAGTTCTCGCTCCTCAACCTCGAACCCCCTGATCACACCCGAATCCGTGCGCTCCTCGCCAAGGTGTTCACGCCGTCGGGAGTGGCCGGGATGCGGCCGTACCTCGACGCGACGAGCAGCCGTCTGCTCGACGAAGCGTGCAAACGCGATGACGTCGATCTCCTCCGTGACTATGCGATGCCGTTCTCGATCGACATCATCTGCACGCTGCTCGGTGTGCCGGTGAACGACGGCATCCAACTGCTGGCGTGGTCGCACGCCATCGTGAAGATGTACGAACTCTCGACCACCGACCCACAGCGCGAGGCCGCGAATGCCGCCGGCCGTGAGTTCATCGCCTACACCCGCGATCTCATCGACGCGAAGCGGAAGAACCCGGACGGCACGCTGGTGTCGGACCTCGTGCAGGTGGAGGAGGCCGGTGACCGACTCACGGAGGTGGAAATCGTCTCGACCGTTATCGTGCTGCTGAACGCCGGCCACGAGGCAACGGTGAATGTCCACGGCAATGGTATGCGCGCCTTCTTTCGGCATCCCGGCGAATGGCGACGGGTGCAAGGCGGTGAGGTCACCACACGAAGCGCCGTCGAGGAGATGACCCGTTGGGACGCTCCGCTCCAGCTCTTCGAGCGCTTCGTCCTCGCCCGTGACGGCATCGACCTCCTCGGTCGACATCTCCCGTTCGGAACCGAGATCGCCATGCTGTTCGGATCGGCGAACCGTGATCCGAGGCGCTTTCCCGACGCCGATCGATTCGATGCCGGTCGCAACGACACCGGACACATCGGGTTCGGCGGAGGTATCCACTTCTGTATCGGTGCCCCGCTGGCCCGGCTCGAGCTGGAGGCATCGCTCGATCACCTCCGCCGTCATCGCCTCGAACTCGTCGCCGAACCGGTCTACGCCCCGACGTTCGTGCTCCACGGGCTGACCGAGCTCCGGGTCGCCGTGCACCGCTGACGAGCGCGGCGCCTCTCCGCTGCGCTCCGACTGCTCGCCACACGAGTCGTCTCACCACCTGCGCAGTCCTCACCTAACTCTGCTTGCTTGGTGCTGCGCCTCTCCGCTGCGCTCCGACTGCTCGCCGCACGAGTCGTCTCACCACTCCTTCCGTCCTCACCTAACCTCGACGACCGTGCTTCAACGGTTGCAGGGCCTCGAGGACGAGTACGAGAGCGTGCTCGCCCGACTAGGCGATCCCGACGTGCAGACGGACCCGAACGCGCTGCGGACCCTCGGCAAGCGGATGAAAGACCTCGAGCCGATCGTGCTGAAGGCCCGCGACCATCGGGCGGTGTCCGACGATCTGGAGGCGGCGAAGGAACTGTTCGCGGAGACCGACGGCGATGACCGTGAGATGTTTCGTGGTGAGATCGACGCCGCCACCAACCGGCTGGCCGAGCTCGAAGACGAGCTCAAGGTGTTGCTCCTCCCGAAGGACCCCAACGACGATCGCAACGTCATCATCGAGGTCCGGGGCGCTGAAGGCGGAGAGGAGGCGAACCTCTTCGCCCGCGACCTGTTCGAGATGTACGTGCGCTACGCCGATCGTCGCGGGTGGAAGCTTGATCTCCTCGGCTCCGACGTCAGCGAGAAGGGTGGCTTCAACGAAGTGACGTTCTCGCTCAGCGGTGACAGCGTATGGAGCCGGATGAAGCACGAAGGCGGTCCCCACCGTGTCCAGCGGGTGCCGGCCACGGAGAGCCAAGGGCGCATTCACACCTCGTCGGCCACGGTCACCGTTCTTCCGGAGGCCGAGGAGATCGACATCGTCATCGACGAACGAGACCTTCAGATCGACGTCTACCGAGCCTCGAGCGCGGGCGGACAGAGTGTCAACACGACCGACTCCGCGGTTCGGATCACCCACAAACCGACCGGCACCGTCGTGACGATGCAGGACGAGCGGAGCCAGATCCAGAACCGGGCCCGGGCGATGACG
>JANPDB010000027.1:0-2859 GCA_031431255.1 Acidimicrobiia bacterium
GCTGATCAAGCTCGTGGGCAAGCATTGCCAACCCGTTCTCGTGCGTCTCGATGCCGAGAACGTTCGCCTCGGGATGCGTCTCCGCCAGAGCCAACGTGGTGTGACCGGCACCGAAGCCAATATCGATGAGCAACGGTGCACGGCGGGCAAACGCCACCGACGGATCGATGACCGACGACCTCGCATCGATGCTCAGCTTGGGCACGAGCACCGCCAGAGCGTGTTCCTTCTGCGGGCCGCGTCGGCCGCGGCGAATCGTGAAGCTCCGAGCGGCACGATCACCGGAGGGTGGCCCCGTGAACGCCATCTGTTCGGAGGCTGGTTCTCGCACCCGTCCAGTGTCGCGTCCGCCCGCGCCCATAAGCGCCGAATCAGGGCTTCTTGCGCCGGGACTTCGCTTTGGGCTTGATGGCCTTGGGTGCGTTCGATGAGCCATCCGGCGTACGCAGTGCCAGCACCGATTGGCTGCCCGCTCCGCCGGATGCAGCCTCCGCCTTGATCACGTCGCTGAAGTCCGTGCCGATAGTGACCGGACCCGTTGACATGTTCTCGCCGTAGGTCGCGCCCCGCGTCATCCCAACCTTGATCCACCAGGTGCCCTTCGGCGCGTTCGTCCAGGTCCACGCGTTCAGGCCGCGCGAGACCGCGGCCGTCCCGATGCGGTCCCAAGGGCCCTTCGGCGATTGCGCGGCGAAAATCTCAGCGGTGGTGCCGTCGCCGGGGTTGTTGTCCTGGAACACGATGTCGGCGGAGGACACGCCGCAGTCATCGGTCGACAGCCACACCTGGTCGACCGGCGTTTGACGCGGCTTGTACGGCTCGGCAATGTCCACCCGGAAGGTCTTCACGCGCAGCCCGGGACGGCTCCAGCCGAGCTGACCCTTCGAGGTGGTGTCATTGATGTTGAACGGCGGCGGCTCGCTGCCGTCGAAGGGAGTCGGGTCGTTGAGATCGACGCTGATCGTGGTGTCGTTCGGGTATTCGACAATCGGAGCCGACTCCTGGAAGCGCTCGTTGCCGACGAATTTCCAGATCGTCCGGAAGACCCAACCGCCGTCGTTGCCGAACTCCTGGCTGTAGCGGCCGTCCCAGGACGGGACGATCAGGGTGGTGCGATGCCACACGGCCGGGTTCAAGGTCCGCCCCTGCAGAGCCAAACGGATCCCCGGATCACCCGGCGCGCCGCCATTCGGCGCGGTCATACCGATCCCGTTGAACTGACCGTTGGCCACGTCCCACGAGACGTAATTGTCGACCTTCTCGACATCGGTCTTCTGGGCGAAGTCCCAGGCATCACCGCGAACCCGTGTCGCCCAGTCGTTGTTCACGCAGTTCGCCCCGGTGTAGGCAATCTGACGTCCGCCGAGGGGGAAGAGGAGCGGGATGGCGCCGGCGGCATCGGGATTGAGCACCTCGGGCACGGGTCCGACAAGCGCGTTGTCGATCGTCGTGTTGCCCTTGTTCGGACCGAGGACCTGCACCCAGTCGACGTCGACGTTCACGTTGCCACTGATGGCCACGCGGATCCCCGACACCGACGCTTTCGGCACGTCGGCTTGATAGACCCGCCACCCCGGCTCCGTCACGAACTGGACGCCACTCTGGCAACCGTCGTTGACGCCGGCCGTGCAGGTGTAGAAGAAGATGCCGGCGCCAACGGCGCCGCTGACGTTCATGCGCACCCGGAAGGTCGTGTAGTCGAGACCGTCGAGGCGGCGGGCATTGCCTTCCCGGTCGTGTCCGACGGCGTCGCTGCCCATGGCGTGGCCACCGACGTCGTAGCCGCCCCACAATGGGGAGAAGTAGCCGAGACCGTTGAACTTCAGGTGCAACTGACCATCGGACAACGTCGGTGTCTCGGCGACGCCAACGATCAGGGCCTCGTCGACGAGGGCGACGTCCTCACCGTTCGCATAGTCGAGCGGATCTCCGAAGGTGTCGGTGAAGAACTCCTTTTGTCCGTTTGGGCCGGCCGCTGTCGCACCTGACGATCCGAAGACAGCGGAGGACGCGAGCAACGCGCCGACAAGGACAAGGGAACAAGACCGACGAAACGCCATGTTGGTCTATCGGCCACCGAGGGCGGTCGGTGGACCTCCTGTCGCCCGCAGGCCGCGGAAACAGGCCGATCAACCTACCGAGCAGGTCGATCGGCCCCGACCGGCTCACGGGTCGCGAAACCTCCGCCGGCCCCGACCCGGCGCTGTCGACTCCGGGTCGGAGGACTTCGCCCGCAGCAGTCGCTCGTCGGCAAGACGCAGGGTATGCAGCGGATCACCGCCGACGTGCTCGGCATCGCCGATCGACGCGCTGACGTGGAGCACACCCTCGGCGAGCGGAACCGAAACGTCGTGCACCCGCCGACGAAGGCGCTGCACGGTGTCGTCACGCTCGGCCTGCGAGCCGCGGACCAGGGCGGCAAACTCGTCACCACCCAGACGGGCGGCGACATCACGTGGACCGAGGGAGGACGAGAGTGCCCTCGCCGCCTCGATCAGCGCGGCGTCGCCGACCTGGTGCCCATGGGTGTCGTTGACCGACTTGAAGCGATCAAGATCGAGGATCACGGTCGTCACGACCTCCTCGTCGCCGATCGCCGCGAGTGCCTCTTGAAAGGCACGGCGGTTGGAGATCCCGGTCAGGTCGTCGGTGCGGGCCAACTCGAACAGCCGGCGACGGGTGTTCCACGATTCGATGGCCAGGGTCGCCAAGGACGCCACCTTCTTCGCGACGAACCTGTCGACCGGGTGGGCTGCAGCATTCGCGGAAAGCACGTGCAGCGTCCAGCCCCTTCCGGCAACGTCGGTGGCATCGAGATCCTCGGTGAATCGCACGTCCACCGTCCATGTGGCCCGACCG
>JANPDB010000028.1:0-6319 GCA_031431255.1 Acidimicrobiia bacterium
GCCACGTGATTGGAGATAGAAGAGCTGGTCGTCGCCGACCTTCGAGACGGTTGCCTCGTGGCCGATCTCGGCCTGCATGACGCCGGGATTGCGCTCGATGTAGGGATAGGTGTCGGACCGGCTCTCGTCGTCGAGGATGAGTGCGTCGCACTGCACGTGCGACTTGACCCGCTCGGCGCCTTCCTCGACCCGGACCAGCCCGCGGTACGACGTGCGTCCGCCGTCCTTGGAGATGGACTTCGAGATGACCTGCGAGGTGGTCTCCGGAGCAGCGTGGACCATCTTCGCTCCGGTGTCCTGATGCTGGCCGGCGCCGGCGTAGGCGACCGAGAGCACCTCGCCGTGCGCTTTCGGGCCCATGAGGTAGATCGCCGGATACTTCATGGTGAGACGGGAGCCGATGTTGCCGTCGATCCAGCTGACGCGCGCTTCTGCTTCGGCTCGTGCCCGCTTGGTGACGAGGTTGAACACGTTGTTCGACCAGTTCTGGATGGTCGAGTAGGTGATGTGCGCGCCTTCGAGCGCGATGAGCTCGACCACCGCGGAGTGCAGCGAGTCCGAGGTGTAGACCGGTGCTGAGCAACCCTCGATGTAGTGCACCTTCGAACCCTTGTCCGCGATGATAAGCGTACGCTCGAACTGGCCCATGTTCTCTTTGTTGATCCGGAAGTATGCCTGCAGCGGCATCTCCACCGTGGTGTTCTCGGGGACGTAGATGAACGACCCGCCGGACCAGACCGCACTGTTGAGCGCGCTGAACTTGTTGTCGGCAGTGGGGATCACGGTCGAGAAGTAGCGCTTGACGAGCTCGGGGTACTCGCGGAGCGCAGTGTCCATGTCGCAGAAGATGACGCCCTGCGCCTCGAGGTCTTCGCGGTTGCGGTGGAACACGACTTCGCTCTCGTACTGCGCGGTCACGCCGGCGAGGTACTTCTGTTCCGCCTCGGGGATGCCGAGCTTCTCGTAGGTGAGCCGCACGGCCTCGGGCAGCGCGTCCCACGAGTCGACCTGACCGTCCATCGGCTTGACGTAGTAGTAGATGTCGTCGAAGAAGATCTCCGACATGTCCCCGCCCCAGGAGGGCATGGGCTTCTTGTGGAAGACGTCGAGGGCACGGAGGCGGAACTTGCGCATCCAGTCCGGCTCGCCCTTCATCCACGACATCTCTTCCACGATGTCCTTGGTGAGGCCCCGCTTCGGCGTGAAGGTATAGCTGTCGACATCGTCGGCCCAGCCGAGCTTGTACTTGCCGAGATCGAGATCGGAGACGGTCGTGCTCATGGGGCTCCTCAGGGGGTGCGAGCGGTAATTTCCACTACCGCCATAGTAACAATTGCGCAACGGTACGTACCGGCATCGTCCGAAACACCGCAATATCACTCTGTGCGCTCGAATCCGGAAGCAGATACACTCTACGTATTCAATTCTGAAGGACTGCTCAGTGGACGCGACCGAGACAGACGACCCGAAAACGGCCGACATCCACGACGACGAGCCGAGCCCGGCATCGGCGGCAGACCGGCCTGCACGGTCGCCACTCGCCCCCCACTCGCATGGGCGCCGGTCCCGTCGCTCCGGTCGCCCGGTGCACGTCCCCCTCCCTCTCGACGCCGCGCCCTCGCCCGAGCGCGCCGACGACCCTCGCGTCGTGATCGTTCCGATCGCCGCCGATCCCCCTTCGACCCCCGCGGGACTCGACGACCCGTTTCCTCCGGCCGCGTCGATCGACCACCCTCGCGAGCACCCCTTTCCCCCGGCGGGTGGGTTCACGCCCCTCTGGCAACGAGGCGAGATCGAACCCTCCGGGCCCCCGCTCCATCACCGGCGGCGACTGGCCGTCGGCATCCTCGCGGTCGCCGTCGCCGCCGCCCTCGTCGGGTTGGGGATCACCCGTGGCCACAACGACGGCGAACGCCCCACGACCACCACCACCGCCGTGGCGCCGAGCTCGACGACCGCCACCTCCTCGGTCGCCCCGGTCGCTGCCATCGAACCGCTTGCCGCTACCCTTCGCGTGCTTGCGGGCGGACCCGATCCCATCGGCAATGGTGGCGACGCGGATCGGGCACTGTTGCGTCGACCAACCGCCGTCGCGCGCATCCCAGCCGGACTCGTTGTCGCCGACGCGGGGGCACTGCGCCTCATACGCCCCGACGGGCGAATCGAGGGCGTTGATGTTGCCGGTCTTCCGGCCAACTCCCGCATCGACCACCTCGCCGCGCTCACCAACGGCCGGATCCTCGCCGTCGACCAATACACGAACCGCTTCGCGGTAGTCGACGGGATCGGATCGCTCACGGTCACGGCGACCTCCGTCCCAGCCACCGGCATCCTTACCCCGGTCTCGGTCGTCGGCGACGGCAGCGGCGGCGCGCTCGTTGCCGATCCGGGATCGGGCTCGGTGTGGCGCTGGCAGGCCGACGCAGCTCCGATTCAACTCCTCGGATCGCTCCTCGCCCCGGTCAGCGTCGCCGCTCTCGACGGCGGACGCGCACTGGTCACCGACCGGGGAAGTGGCCAGGTCATCCGCATCGATGGTCCGGGGCGGGCAGTGGTGATCGCGGCCGAAGCGTCGATCGCCTCTCGTGTCGCAGGCTCGCCGGTGGCGTTGCGTTCGACGCCGATCGCCGCGGTCCCCGATGGCAGCGATGGCGTCCAGGTGCTCACGGTCGACGGTGCGGTCTCACGGCTACCGCTTCGACCATTGGCCAACGACCGCGCATCGCTCCTCACCGAGTTCCTGAACGGCGCCACGACGTTGGTGGCCGACGGTCGATCGACCCTCATCGTCGCGACGGGCGAACGCCGCGTGCTGCAACTCGTCGCTGACCAGCCCGGTCGGGCTGCCATCTCCACCGTGTTGGGCGATGCCCCATGGCCGCGGTTCAACCCTGACCCCCTGCTGGCCCGCGACCTTGTGCTCATCGACCCCACAGGCGTGGCAGTCCGTCCCGATGGGGCGATCGTCGTGGCCGACCGCGGCGCCAACAGCATCTGGGCGCTCGACGCCGACGGTTCCGCCACACGGCTCGCCGGAACGGGATCCTGGGGTAACGCGGTCGACAACCCCGAGGCGGCGGCGTCTTCGATCGCGTCGCCGACCGATGTCACCGTGAGAAAGGACGGCACGGTGGTTTTCACCGAGCCGACGTTCGGACGGATCCGTGAGGTCCGCCCCGACGGCTCGCTGCACACCGTGGCCGCGCCGAAGATCGCGGAGCCCGATCTGACCCTGTTCTCCCCTGGACCGCTCGCCATCGACGCCCGAGGACTCCTCGTGGCCGGCGACCGATTCGCCGGAGGGATGTGGGCGGTCACAGATTCCGGGGTGCGACCGATCGCCGACGCAACCCCCGCGACGAAGTATTCGTTCGCAGCAACCGAGCGTGACGGCGCCGTCGTCGCCATGGATCCCTTCGGCACGGCCGTCCGGATCAAGAGCGGGGCGGTGTCCGGCCGTGGGCGGGGTCTCGTCGCCTCCGATGACATCGTGGTCGCCGGAACCTCGGACGGAACCAACATCGTCGTGGCGGTCATTGCCGCAAAGGTGCCCGGCGCACGCGGCGCCCAGCGTTCCGACGACTTCCCTGTCCTCTCCCGGTCGGCGTTCGACGGGTTCGGGCGCGCTCGCACTGCGGCAATGGCGTCCTTCGACGGATCCCTCATCCTTGCCAACAGCGGTCTGCGAGGGTCTGTCGTCGAAGCCACGGCAGGGGTCGATGCGTCGCTCACCTCCACGTCGTTGGGCGTAGACGGCGGACGGGCGAACGAGACGTCGCTATCGGATCCGGTGGCCCTGGACGTGGCCGCCGACGGCACCGTGATCATCGCCGATCGAGGTGGCGGACGGGTTCGATTCCTCCGCTCCGGGCAGCTCGGAACCCTGGCCGGCAACGGCAGCGACAGTACGCGCAATGACCCGAGGGCGAATGCGTTCGCGCAGTCGCTCGCCGATCTCCGGGATGCACAGGTGAATCGCAACGGCACGATCCGCGTCATCGACGGGCCTCGCCTCCTCACGATCGATGGCACGGGTCTCGTAACCCAGACAACGCTGCGGGATCCGGGTGGGGATGCAGTGAACGCCCGGTCGATCGATGAAGGACCGGACGGAGCCCTCCTGGCCGTCGCCGACGACGGACGTCTCCTGCGCGTCGACGCGAAAGGTTCCACGATCCTGACCACCTCACCCGCCCTGGCAAAGGTACGTGTGCAGACGAATGGCTCGGTCTGGGGTGTCACGAACACCGGTCGCCTCGTCCGCCTGGTCGGCGATCGGCTCGTCCCGGTCGACACTCCGCGTGACCTCCCCGTGATCGCCAGCGATGAACGCGACGGGCGCCTCGCGATCGTCGGCCGAGATGGGACGGTGGCCGTCCGGATACAGGGAAAGTGGCTGCGCCTCACGCCGACGACTTCGCTGACCCCGGATCGTCGGACCAACCGGCCAGCCGCTCCCCGGCCGACGGATATCGCTGTACTCCCCGATGGTGGCATCGTCGTCGCCGATGCCGGGCGGGATTCGCTTCTCGTCTACCGGGAGTCCGCGACTTCCTAGTGCATCTTCGCAGAAGTTCCTGTGACATCGATTGGTGTTGATTGGCTGTACTTCGGCGCATTATCCGAAGGATCGATGTAACAGGAACTTCCGACTCAGTGCACTAGTGGTGTGACGAACCCGCCGACCGTCAGTCGATTCGGCGCAGATTGGCCTTGAAGTGCCGACCGTTCTCGACGTAGGAGGCGGATGACTTTGCGATCAGATCGGCTGACGCGGCGTTTTCCCGGATCTTCGCAGGCACGCCGAGGGCCATCGCCCCGCTCGGCACCTCCATATCGTTCGTGACGACGGCGTTGGACCCGACCAGTGCACCCGTACGCACGATCGCCCGATGTAAGACGATCGAGGCATTGCCCACCAGCGAACCGGACTCGATCGTGCAACCCTCGAGGTGGACCTGATGTCCGACGACGCAATCGTCGCCGACGATCGTCGGCCACATGGGTGTCGTGTGCAGCACCGCCCCATCCTGGATCGACGTCCGGGCGCCGATCCGAATGAAGCCGTGGTCGCCGCGGAGCACGGCACACGGCCAGATGCTCGACTCGGCCCCGATCTCGACGTTGCCGATGATCACGGCATCGGGATGGACGAACGCACTCGGATCGATCGAGGGCGTGAGGTCTCCTAGGGCATAAATCGGCATGCATGTGTTGTAGTCGACGCCGTCGACGAGGAGAGAACCCGAGAACGGGCGCATTCGATGCGACATCCGGCGGCCCGGCGTCGGCCCTAGCCTCGGTCCATGTCGTCGGACCCCTCCCCCCACTCCGCCCCGCGGGCGCCGCAGCGTCCCGTCACCTCAACGCTGCACGGCGAGCAGCGCGTCGATCCGTATGCGTGGTTACGGAACCGCGAAGACCCCGAGGTTGTTGCTCATCTCGAGGCGGAGAACGTGTACACCGCGGAGACCCTCGCGCCGCTCGCCGGGCTGCGCGAGTCGATCTTCTCGGAGATGAAGGCCCGTATCCAGGAGACGGACCTCTCTCTGCCAACCCGAAAAGGTACGTGGTCGTACTATTCGCGAACGGTCGAGGGAAAGAGCTATCCGATCCACTGTCGTCGACCGACAGCGTCGGTCGAGACCGACCCTGATCAGACATCCGATGAGGAAGTCCTGCTCGACCAGAACGTCCTCGCCGAAGGCCACGCGTACTTCTCGCTCGGAACGTTCGAGGTCACCGTCGACCACGGGGTGCTCGCCTATGCCGTAGACACGGCCGGCGACGAGATCTACGAGTTGCGCTTTCGTGATCTGACGACGGGCGTGGACCTGGCCGATGTCGTCGCCGAGACCTCAGCCGGCGTCGCCTGGTCGGCCGACGGATCGTCGGTGCTCTACCTCGTTCTCGACGACGCCATGCGGCCCTTCCAGGTATGGCGTCACCGCATGGGTTCATCGAGCGACGACGAACTCCTCTACGAGGAGACCGATGAACGCTTTTACTGCGGCGTGAGCATGAGTGCGACGGATGAGTACATCTTCCTGGTGATCGGCAGCCAGGTCACCACGGAGACGCGCGTCGCGCGAGCCGACGACCTCGACGCCGGGTTCATCATGTTCCGCGAGCGCGAGCAGGGTCGCGAGTACGCGATCGATCACTACCGGGGCACGAACGGCGCCGAACGGTTTTTCGTGGTCACCAACGACCGGGCCGAGAACTTCCGATTGTGCACGGCGACGGGTCCGGGCGCCCCGTGGGCTCCCTTCGCCACCGAGTGGGAGACAGATGACGAACTCATCCAGCGCGGGGAAGA
>JANPDB010000029.1:0-4471 GCA_031431255.1 Acidimicrobiia bacterium
CGTCGCCGCGTACTACCTCGCCATGGAACGACTCGGCGCCGCGATCATGCGCTCGGTGGCCCGCTGCGTAGGCGTCGACGAGCACCACTTCGATGAAGCATTCACCGGGGGCATCTCCACGCTGCGGCTCATGCGCTACGAACTGCCGCCCGTCGAGCCTGACATCGATGCAGTCGCGGAGCCCGACATGCCACGGCGGGGCGAGCACGTCGACTCCGGCTTCGTCACGTTGCTCTGCCAACACGGTGTGGCGGGGCTCGCGGCGAAGCTCCGCAGCGGTGAATGGGTCGAGGTTCCCCCGGTCGACGGACACCTCGCGGTGAACTTCGGCGGGCTGCTCGAACGCTGGACGGAAGGACGGTTCCGGGCCACACCGCATCGCGTCGTCAGCCAGGGATCCACGCGGTTCTCCATTCCGTTCTTCTACGAACCGCGTGCCGACGCCGTGATCGAACCGCTGCCTCTCGAGGGCTCGACGACGTTCGAACCTTTCACCTACGGCGACCATCTCTGGGCGGCGATGTCGAAGTTCCCGAACTTCACCGGCATCGCCGATCTGCGGGCGCCGCGGGGGGTGCACGCCAGTCGTCGGACGTGATGGCGGGACGACCGGGGTTCAGGTGGAAGAACGGCAGAAGACCTCAAGACGTTCAAACGGTCTCGATGGCCAGCTTGACACGCGCCCCGTCGGCGATCGCGCGGATGTGGGAAGGATTGGAGGTGACGACAGAGTCGCGGCGGCGGATCGCGCCTTCAACAACGGTCACGTCAACGATGTCATCGTGGCCGGCGCGCGCTGCGAGCGCGCCGACTGCTTTCGCCTGGGCGTCGGTGAGTGGTTCGGTGGTGCAGAGGGCCAGGAAGCGAGCGAGGCTGGCATGGCGCGGTCCGCCGCGCCATGCTTCGGCAAGTACCGGGGTCGGCACCGTAGGGGAGATCTCGAGGGCGAGAAAGCCAGCGTGGAGTGCCCACATTCGTCGGTCGTTGCGGTCGGCCGCAATGAGCGCGCCCGTGTCATAGGTGACCCCGGTCATTCAGGCGGTCTTCCGGGATGACGGTCGTCGGAGCATCGCTCTCGCGCTCGCGAGGCCGTCAGCGATCTCATCCTGGCTGAGAGCGCCATGCTGATGTTCCCATTCGGCGACCCCGCGTCGACCAGCGTCGAGACGGAGGCGGTGGGAGGCGGTCTCAGCCATCCATGCACTGACGGTTGTGCCAGCCGCAGTCGCTGCCGTGTCGATGGCGTCGGCCAGGTCGGAAGGGAGTGAAATCGATCGCTTCTGTCGTCGGGCCATACAAACAACGGTAGTACAGGTGGTAGGACAATCTATCGGAGCGCCGACTCCGGTGCCCAGCAAGAGCGGCGCCGATCCCGCGGAGATCCATGCTCATCGTGTTGCACCGAACCCCCGGCGCGAAGCGGCAGGAATCGAGACCCGAGTTCGTCGACATCGCCGTCGATGGCGACGTCACGAGCTGAAAAGGGCCAGCAACCCAAGGCAATTGCATCCGGCGACATCGGTCTCCCTACGATGCGTACATGTCCGTCGCAACCATTCCCGTCGCACACACCCCTCCTGGCGGGTACGGGGCGGAGTTCCCCGCGGAGATCCTCGCCGGTTGCGACGAGCTCCTTGTGGCCGGCGCTCCGGACCTCCGCGGACTCTGGAAGGTCGTGTCGGCGGAGGTCAACGGCGCAGCGCAACCAGCGCATCCCGTCATCGGACATGTGCAACGTATCGAGCAGGCGCGTGAGCGGATCGTCATCACCGGCGGCGGAGTCATCCACGACATGCGCTGCGACGGCACCGCCGAGAACGGGGTGAACGACGTCGCCGAGCGGGACTTCACGACGCCTATAAACGTCGTCGCTACCTACGAGAACGGCGTGCACGTGCTCCGGCCTGTCGGCATCCCGATCGAGGTCACTCGGCGACGCGACGGCGCGCAGATGGTGTGGGGCTACGTCGGCTTCGTCGCGCGACTCGATCGCATCGGCGAGACATCGGATACACCCACCTCCGCTTCGCACTAGCCCGCCGAAGCGCCAACCCAAAGGAAACTGATGAACGAACTCGTCCTCGATTCGCTCCAACGTCGTATGCGCGCGATGCACTCGCTCTACTACCAGGCGGTGGAGTCCATGGAGCTCGAGCACGTCAACCATTTCGAACGCGAAGGTGTTCTTCCGATCGCGTTCTCGCTGTTCCATCTCACCAACATGATCGATGCGTCGTTCATGTTGCTCACCGGAACGGCACCGATCTGGAATGACGATTGGCAGCAGCGGGTGCAGATGTCGGTCGACGATCACGGCAAGCACCGCACGGTCGACGAGATGGTCTTCCAGCGGATCGGCAACTACGAGGAGTTCAGGGCCTACCAGCGAGCAGTGTTCGATCGCACGGAGGCCTACCTCGCCACACTCGATCCGGCCGACCTCACCCGTGTCGTGATCCCGCATCCCTTCCCGCCCCAGATCGCCACCACCTTCAGCGCCCGGGTGGCCGGCCCCCAGGGGATCACCGTGCTCGACGGCTTCGAGTGCTGGCTGTATCAACACGGCCTTCGGCACATGGGCGAAATCGAGTTGGCGCGTGGCCTTGTCGGGCTCGGCGGCATGACCAGCTGAAGGCATCTGCCCGTCGAAGCGATCAGGGCGTGCGGTTCCATCGCAGCGAAAGGACCATGGCGAGGAGTGACAGGAGTGCACCCACGCCGAGGAAGCCGACGCTGAGCTCGACCTGTCTGCTTTGCAGCTCAACGTCTCTCGGGAGTTTGTCGAACACGCCACGAAGCTGGTCGGAATCCTCCGCCCGGTAGAACTTGCCGCCGGTGAGGTTCGCCACGGATTGAAGCGTGCCCTCGTCGGCCACGAGCAACCGTCGGATCGCGCTGGCGGGCGGCGTCCCGTAACCTCCGGCGCCGAACGTCGGCTGGTCGAACAGTGAATCTCCGCCGAGTTGTTCGGCGGTGCACACCATGTCGGTCGGGTTCGATGTTCCGAACCCGATCGTGTACACCCGCACCCGTCGATCGGCCGCTTGCTTGGCGGCGTCGACGGGGGCGATCCCTCTCGTGTTCGTTCCGTCGGTGAGCAGGACGACGATGTCGGAGACGTAGCCCTCCTTTGGTGCCGGAGCAGCCGGCAGAACGGGAGCTGTCCCGATCGGCTCACCCGTCGTCGGATCAAACCCCGGGAAGGAGTCTCCGGCGGCAGATTCGACCGAGGAATCGACCGGAGCCACGTCGGGGTTGATCGACGAGATGACGTCGACCGAGCGAAGGATCGCCGACCCGATCGCCGTACCCCGCGCCGTCGTGAGACTGTCAATAGCGAAGAGCAGCCGCTCGCGTTCCGTCGTCGGTTCGACGAGTACCAACGCGAATCCGGCGAACTCGACGATGCCGATCCGAGTGCCTTTCGGCTGTCTTTCAACGAATGAGCGTGCGGCCTCCTGCGCGACGGTCAACCGGTTCGGAAGTACGTCCGTCGAGCACATCGAACGCGAGACGTCGAGGGCCAGCATGATCGTTGTACGGGAAACGGCAACCTTGGCGGAGGCCTGCGGCCGAGCGGACGCGACGCCGAGCGACGTGAGCCCGACGAGGAACAGCGCAGCCGGCACGTGGCGCTTCCAACTGGCACGCTTCGCCATGGCGGCGCGCACCAGCGCCACGCTGGAGAAGACAACTGCACCGCGCCGACTCCGCCGCAGTTGAAGCAGATACGCGACGAGAAGCAACGGCACGGCGACAAGGCCGAACAGCGCGAATGGCCAACGAAGCGTCATCGTCTAGACCAGCCTTCCGATCCAGAACAGTGAGAGTGCGGCACCGATCGCCAACATCGCCGCGCCCGCGGCAGCCACCAACGAGGTGATCTCGGTGGACTCCGACTCCCGTCGCCACTGGAGATCGATCGACTTGTAGATGTTCGAGAGCGAAGCTGCACTCTCGGCTCGGAAGTACGAGCCGTCGGTGATGTCGGCGATGCCCTGCAACGCCGCCTCGTCGAGAGACGTGGCGAACTGGAACCCATTGAGTTCGACAACCGTCTCCTCGGTCGAACCAACCCCTACCGGATAGATCTTGACGCCGCCCGTCGAGGCCAGTTTGGCAACAGCCAACGGGTCGAGATCGTCGGTGTTCTCGCCGTCGGAAAGGAGCACGACCGCCCCCGACCCGAAGTAGCCGATGTCGACGTTGTCGATCGCGTCCGGTGCCACCGCGTCCGGATTGGTCGGTCCCGACGGCGCGGTGTCCGGCGAGGCGGCCTCCGTCGATCGAGCCCCCGGGGCGCCAGGGCCGGGAAGATCAGGGGAGAGAGACTTCCCGGCAATGGCCTGAAGCGACGCGTAGATCCCCTGGCCGAGCGACGTTGCGCCCTGCGGCGTCAATCGCCCTATCGCCTGAAGCACGGCACGACGATCCGTCGTCGGCTGCTGAGTCACCAGCGATCCGTCGCTGA
>JANPDB010000030.1:0-2762 GCA_031431255.1 Acidimicrobiia bacterium
CTCGGGACGCCGGTGCCGAAACTCGCCCTCGAAGCTCTGGCCACGGCGGGTGCCTTCGAGAGCTTCGGGCTGGACCGTCGGCGGGCTCTGTGGGCCGCCGGGGCGCTGGCGACTGCCGGCGCCGACCGTCTCGACGGCATCGTCACCGGCATCGACGCCCCGGCCCTGCCCGGTATGTCGGTGGGCGAGACCATGGCCTCGGACCTGTGGGCCACCGGGGTCACCCCGGGTACGCATCCGATGCTGCTGGTCCGCGACCGCCTGGCGGCACAGGGTGTTCTCGCCTCAGACCGGCTGCGTGATGTTCCGCACGGCACCCGCATCCGGGTGGCGGGCATCGTCACCCATCGACAGCGCCCGCAGACGGCCGGAGGCACCACGTTCTTGAACCTCGAGGACGAGTCGGGCCTCATCAACATCGTGTGTTCGAAGGGTCTGTGGGATCGTTCCAAGCGGGTCGCCCGAGGTGCCCCGGCATTGATTGTCCGAGGAATCTTGGAGCGCACCGAAACCTCGCGCCTGGCCAAGGTGTCCGGTGATCCCGGGGATCGTGAGCCGGTGCCGATAACTGGGCCTCCTGGAGTGGTGCTCAACCTGATTGCCGACCGCATCGAACTGCTCACGCTCGAGGTCAGCCCCGGACCCTCCCGCGATTTCCGATGACCGGGAACGACCGAAGCCGACTCAGCCCCGGCCGACGAGCCTTCCGATCTCGGAGCAGATCCCGCTCATGGACGACACCGCGTCCGGAAGTTGCGCCGCCTCGCCAACCAGTAAGCACGCAGATATTCGTGACGAAAGATCAGCGTACGTAGTGTTGACCAGAGTCAGTTGGTGGAGGGCGCCCTTGTCCGACACGGGATAGATCTCGGCGTGGGCAAGGAGCGTCTGCACGAGAAACGCTGCGGTCCGGGTCAGACATCCGACGCCGGCGTACACGTCGCCGCGCCTGGCCGGCTTGACGGCGTTGCGTATCGTGAACGTGGCGCCCCAGTGGTATCCGGCGACGAGGTTGGCCCGAAGGGCCGACGGATAGGGTCGCACTCGGGACTTCAGGGCCTCGACCTCGTCGAACGGATCGTGCAGCGGCGAGCAGGTGTCGATCTCACCGAGGTAGATCGTCGACTGGAACCCGTACGGCGGCTGTTGCAGGTAATCGTGCTCGGCGAAGCCCCGCTCGGCGTTCTCGATGGTCGCCTCGTAGCGATCGATGCTCCGATAGAGGAGGTCCACCGCATGCCCGTCGATGCAGAGCCACGCGCCGCCGTTCACCCACGGCCCCCAACCGCCGATGGGGGTGGGGATGACATCGAGCGTGTCGTTGACCTCTTCGATCACGGTCTGCAGCGCGGCAAGGTCGATGGGCGCCACGTCCCGGTAGAGCAGTCCGAGGTCGAGATCGGAGTCGGGAAGGGCTGATCCACGGGCCCGTGACCCGCCGAGGACCACCCCGACGACCCCGCGGACGGTCGCCAGTCGCGGGACCAGGTCGCCGGCTACCCGTTCGCTCCAGAATTGGTCCGAGGTACCCATGCCAGAAAGCACTGTAGGAGCGCCATCGTCGTGCCGATGAAAGAGATGTGCTCTCGCTCGAGGAGGCGTGACCTGTGCTCGAAGACCCAATTACAGAACTGGCCGAACTTCGGCAAGCGAACGAACGTCTGCGTCGCAAGTTGGACTTCCTCTTCGACCGGCTCGGCCTGGTCTACACCGACGATGATGTTCCGCTCTATGTCCTGCACGCCCAGGAACTCATCCGGGCAGGGCAGTACGGCGATGCTCTTCGGGTCGTTCGTGAGCACACGGCCGTGGGCATTCGCGAGGCCCGTGCGATGACCATCGACATGGCCACCCGCTTGGGCGTCCCGGTGCCGACCGATGAACAGCTCGGAGCGGTGACCACGAGAAACGCCTGGGAGGAACCAGCTTCCGATCCGGCGATCGACGATCCGGCGCCGTCGCACTGGACGCTGGGCCCTGATGGAACCTTCGAGCCGGCGACCCGATCGGTGGCTCGTGCGAAGGTGGACGCTGCGTCGATCTGGCGGGACTGACGGGCACCGAACAACGGAAAGAAAGCCCGGGCGAAGTCAGCCGACGGATGACTCCGCCGCCCGGGCCTGCACCGGAACAGGCGCCGGCGCCGGTGGTGTCGCGCCGCTCTCCGTTGCGGGATCCGCGACGACGGTGGAACGGGTCCTGGGTCGTTTGGTCGACGGGGGCACTGTGTCCGGGGCGGAGTCAGCGGCGATCGCTGTTTCGGCTGTCGACGCATCAGAGGTGGCGCGCGGCTTCGGTCGCGGCGCCCGGGTGACCGGAACGGTTGTCGGGCCGCCCACCGGCCCGGCGCGGTTGCCTGCCTGAGGTCCAGCCGACGTCGCCAGCTCACCGATCCGCTGCACCGCGGTCACCCGATACCGTCCGGCGAGCAGGTTGACCTCGATGATCCTGGCGGCATTTCCCTGGACGAACGCACAGCGGTATCGGACATCGGTCACGACGGCGATGCAGCCCTGCTCGTCGACCTCCGGGCCCCAACTGTCGGCGAACAACGTGTTCACGGCTTGCTCATCGGCGGCGATCAGGGCTCGAGAGCGGTCGTCGTCTCTCCAGGAGTCCCACAGGTTCTTCGCAGCCGCTTCCGGCGTGTCGAGTCCCAACTGATACGTCGTCCGGACGATGGTCGTCGTGGCGAGTCCGGCGCCGGGTACCACGAGTGCTCCGGCACCGGTCGGCGTCCCGTTCGGCGAAGCGGGTGCCAG
>JANPDB010000031.1:0-3157 GCA_031431255.1 Acidimicrobiia bacterium
ATCCGACGAACCGATTCCTCGATCGCCAGCTTCGCTTCGGGCGACTCCAGCCGCCGACCTTGGAGGCGGAGCAGCGACGAGATCGTCTGCAGGTTGTTCTTCACGCGATGGTGAACTTCACGGATCGACGCATCCTTCGTAGCAAGCAGCTGGTCGCGCCGCCGAAGGTCGGAGACGTCACGGACGAGCACCACTGCGCCTACAGATTCGCTCCGGCCTTCGGCTAGCACCAGCAGCGGGATCGTCCAGAAGAGCACGATCACACGCTGCTCGCGGGCCCGATCGATCTCGGCCACCTCGGAGATCACCGGCCGACGCAGCCGCATAGCCGACTCCGCGTGAGCGCCGCTGACCAGATCACGCAGCCGCCGACCCTCGAGATTGACCGAGTGGCCGAGCCGATGCAGCGCCGAGACGGCGTTCGGTGAGGCATAGGAGATCAGCTGATCGGCATCGAGCACGATCACGCCGTCGCCGACCCGCGGCGCATCTCCCGGATCGTTGCCATCGTCCGGAAAGGGAAACGACCCGTTCGCGATCATCTCGGAAAGCCGCGAGAAGATCTCCAGGTACACCCGCTCGAGGCGACCGAGTCGACGCGCCGCTTCGAGCGGAACCTCGCGCGACAAGAGGGCGATCGTCCGAAGCGACCCATCGACCCAACGCCGGACGGGGACCACGTCGATGCGTGCGCCGACGGTCCCGTCGAGCGAGAAGACCTGTCCGTCGGTCGTGACGCCCGTGCGCCATGCGTCACCGAACTGCGGCCGCTCTGACACCGCAACGAGACGGCCGACGAGATCGCCCTGGTAGAGAGTCTGGCTGGTCGTGGGCCGGATCTGCCCGATCACTCGAAAGGCCGTTGGCGTATATGACGACGCATCGGAATCGTTCGGCGCGGAGGGTGCTTCGTCCGGGACGAGGAGGAGAAGGTCGCCGAAGCAGAAGTCGGCGACAAGCCCCCACGATGCGGTGAGCAGCGCCAGGTGCTGCCGATCGAGCACGGCATTCGGTGTGGAAGTCATGCCGGCGCCTTCTTCGAACGGCCCGGCCGCCTCGCCGCCTTCCTCACCGGCCACAACAGGTCTGCCAGGGCCACGAGCCCGCCCAGGTCTTGGAGATCCAAGGGGACCAGCGGCACCTCCACCACGCATCTTGGCGGATTGGCGAGCGTCGACCGCGCTGTCCGCTCGGCATCGCCCAGCGCCGCAAGGTCGAGGTAGGCCGTTGCGGCCCGTTTCATCGTGCGGCGCTCCGCAGCAGGAACGCTCGGGTCGTCGGCACCGGATGGATCCACCAGACGCGAAGCGAGTCGTCGGGCGTCCGGGTCGAAGAGCAGCTCCGGGAGCACGCGATTGAGCACGAGCGCGCCGATCGACAGGCTCCGCCGACCCAGCTCGGCCAAAAAGAACTCGGCCTCCTGGAGGGGCGCCGGTTCGAGCGAGCTCACGACGATGAAACGGGTCGAGCGACGATGGAGGAGACGCTCAACATCGGCGGCGCGATGCACGAAGCCGTCGTACATCGTCTGGAACAACAAGAAGAACTCGGCAATGTCCTCGAGGAACTGCGACCCCAGGATGCGGTCGGCGACTTGGTAGAACGGCTTCGATGCGAGATAGCCAAGGCGTCCGACCCGCTCCCCGCCGAGGCGATAGGGAAGCGTGATCCACTTCAGCAGCGAGGACGAGAAGAAGTCGGCCATGCGGCTCGGCGCGTCGAGGAAGTCGAGGGCGTTGCGCGATGGCGGCGTGTCGATGACGATGAGGTCATAGCGGCCGGACTGGTGCACGGCGTGGAGTCGTTCCATCGCGATGTAGTCGTGGCTCTGTACGAATCGTTGCGTGATGTTGCAATACAGCTGGTTCGACAGGATCCGTTCCATCGTGATCGGGTCAGGCGCATGCGTTCGGACGAGGTCGTCCCACGATGCGCTCGTATCGAGCATGGCCACCCACAGTTCGGAGCCCGCAGGAGCGTCCGGAACGACAACAGGGGTCTCGACGTTGCCGAACGATTCGAGTCCGAGGGCATCGGCCAATCGGCGAGCGGGGTCGATCGTCAGCACGAGCACCCTCCCGCGTCCGGCACGAACTGCGGCGAGACCGAGCGCGGCCGCGGTGGTGGTCTTGCCGACACCTCCGGCACCGCAGCACAGAACCACATCGACGTCGACGAGGACCTCGGCAAGGTCCGAGCTCATTGCGGACCCCGACTGCCCGAATGCTCACTCGAGGTCGACAGTTCCTCGGCGAGATGGTGCGCCACGGCCCGAGTGACCGCCAGGCCCGTCGGGCGATGCGTCACTGTGGGGACCAGCGCAAGCGGTCCCTTCCAGGCCGAGAGCAGACGGTCGAGATGCGGTGCACGCGCTGAGGAGAGCGCGTCGAGAAGGAGGGCCCCATCAAGCAACTTTGCCTTCGCCGGCTGCGACGAGGGGTCGACCTTTCCCGCAAGGCGGGCGATCGCCACGGCATCAGACGGCACGATCGATTGCGGGAGGAGCCGGTTCACCACCACCGCTTCGGGCGCAACCGCAAGGTCGCTGCGCAGGCGGCCGAGCAATTCGATGCATTCGTTGACAGGCAGTTCCTCGCTCGTGGTGGTGACCACCACGCCGGTCGTCGCGGCATCGTGGAGAATGTCGATGATCCACCGGGTCTGCGAACGGATCAGGCCGACACCTACGAGCTCGTTGATCGCCTCGGGGGCACGCAGAAGGCCGACGATGTGACCGGTGGAGGGCGCATCGGCGATCACGAGGTCGTAATGCCGCTCACGCACTTCGTAGGCGAGCTTGCCTATGGTGACGATCTCGCGCACACCGGGAGCGGCGTTCGCGAGGAAGTCAAACGCTTTCGAGAGCGCTCCGATGCGGCCAACGAAGGGAATGCGGAGATTGAGCTTCAGGTACTCCTGGAGCGAAGCCTCCGGGTCCATGACCATGGCGTGCAGCCGCGGATGCACCTCGCGGGGTTCAAAGGCGAGTGGTCGGGACCGGACCACATCGGCACCGGTCAGCGCTCCGAGCAGATCGCCCTTGGCGTCGAGCTCGCACACCAGCACGCGCTTGCCCGAACTGGCGGCATGCCACGCAAGCGCGGCGGCAACGGTGGTCTTGCCGACGCCACCCTTGCCGGTGACGATCAGCAGACGA
>JANPDB010000032.1:0-1778 GCA_031431255.1 Acidimicrobiia bacterium
GCGACACGAGTTCGGTGGCGATCAACCGCGTGCAGAAACCACAGCGCAGCGTCGACGGTGTTGTACTCGGTGCCACCCACGTCGGCGGTGTTCGCCAGCATTCCCTCGGATAGCGAGCCCGCCGCAGCAACGAGTAACTCCCTGCCCTCAGCCGTCCGACCGGTGTCGAGGAACAGGCCCACATAGGACGTCATCGTGTCTCTCGACCAGTCACCGAACCACGGATAGCCGGCGACGACGGTGGGGCCGCCCGAACCATGCACGATGAACTGGTCCGCTGCATGGGCCAACGCCCCGCCGACTTCGTCACCGGCCTGGTCCGTCAGAGAGGCGTAGCGAGCCCTGGCGGCGTTGACGAGCTCAATTGCGCCGTGAGGACCGCCACCCCCATACGCGCCCGACCACGCGACTGTTTCGTGGGCCGAGCCCGGATCGAGTGTCACGCGGGCGCTGCCGCACAGCCAGAGGTCTTCGGTCGCGGCCAGACCCCGCGCGGCTTCCTCCCGGTGGTACGCGCCGAGGTACCACTCCCCGCCAGGGTGCCATCCATCTGCGCGCAGATGAAAGTGGTCCTCGAAGGTGCAGCCGTCCGCTCGCTGCGTCACGTCCGGATCGCTGGACGCATGGCGCTCCCCGTGAACGTCGCGCCACGTCGCGAGCGCTTCGAGCTCGAGGGTCACCGGTCCTGGCGCTGCCAGCACGCGGTGCACAATGCCCACCGCATTACTGCCATACGCCATTGCCACTTCTCGTTCGATCACGACGTCTTCGACCTGCCAACGCCAACGCGGGACACCCCCGATCACGGCAAACGACACCAAGTGCACATATCCTCGGGGAGCGACCGAGCCTCCGGACCATTCGTGGGTGGCCAGTGACACCCGACCACGTTCGAGGATCAGCGAGGTGTCAATCGAAGCTAGACCCATCATGCGGCCGATGGGCGGTTGTGTGGCCGAGACGAGAAGCCCGTGGTACCGACGTGTTCGAAGCCCGCCGACCGTTCCCATGGCAAATCCACCGAGGCCGTCGGTGAGCAGCCACTCCCGAGCGGAGGCCACCTCCAGCGACGAGCAGTCCGCGGGGGTGATGGTCAGCGCAGCAGGCGATGTCTGGTCAGGATCCGAGGGATTGTGCATGGTTGGTCGTCTCGCCAATCGGCGATTCGTGACACCTACTCGGTGCATCTTTCTCAGAAGCCGCTCAGCCGGGGTGTAACGGTTACGCCTTCGAGGCGACGATTGATCATGGATCGCTCACACGACGCTACCGGAGACCTGAAGATGAGGCCGTCCGACGGTACGACCGAAGGCCGCCGGCTCGCCGAGGACGGGCACGGGTGGCGGCGATGGGGCCCGTATCTGGCCGAACGGGCATGGGGTACCGTTCGCGAGGACTACAGCGAGAACGGAACGGCGTGGGAGTACTTCTCCCACGATGACGCCCGCAGCCGAGCGTTCCGCTGGAACGAGGACGGACTCGGTGGGCTGAGCGACGACCGTCAGATCCTGTGCTTCTCCTGGGCGTTCTGGAACGGGCGCGATCCGATCCTGAAGGAGCGCATCTTCGGGCTCACCGGCAACGAGGGCAACCACGGCGAGGATGCCAAGGAGTACTGGTGGTATCTCGACAGCACACCCACCCATTCGTTCATGCGATGGCGCTACTGGTATCCGCAGGCCGAGTTTCCCTATGCCCGCCTCGTCGACGAGAACCGTATGCGTACAAAGTATGAGGCCGAGTATGAATTGCTCGACACGGGCACGTTCGACGAGGAC
>JANPDB010000033.1:0-5702 GCA_031431255.1 Acidimicrobiia bacterium
CATGGGAGCGTTCAAAGCGCGTCTGACCGGATCTCGCGCCGAGGCACTGGCGAAGGCGGTGGCGCTCCTCGACGGCTGGATGCTCTTCCACGAACCGCCGGAGCACACCCGGTTGCGGGCACCGCTCTCCCGGGCATTCACGGTTCGTACGGTCCGCGGGCTCGAGGACGACGTGCGTGCTCTGTGTGCCTCACTGCTCGACGCCTTTCCGTCCGACGGCAGCCGCTTCGATCTGGTCGAGAGTTTCGCGCACGGACTTCCGGCGCGGGTGATCGCGCGGCTCTTCGGCGTGCCGCCATCGCTCGAACCGTGGCTCACCGAGTGGTCCGCTCGTTTCGGGGTCGTCGTGTTCGGTGCCACTCGCCGGCCCGACTACGAAGAGGTCGCCCGCGCCGCCGGAGTCGAGTTCGAAGAGAACCTCGGTGAACTGATGCGGGAGCGCCGTGCCCGACCGCGCAACGATCTGATCAGCGCGCTGCTCGCCACCGAGGATGCCGACGACGGGCTGAACACCGCAGAGATCCTCGGAGCGTGCTCGCTGCTCCTCTTCGCCGGACACGACACCACATCGTCGTTACTCGGATCGGCAACGGTCGCTCTGCTCAGCCATCCCGACGAAGCGCGACGGCTTCGGGCGGGCCTCGACGGTCGGGCACTGGATGTCGCCGTCGAGGAACTGCTCCGGTACGAGGCATCTGCGAAGGCGATGATGCGCCAAGTGACCGAGGACCACACGTTCTTCGACGTGGAAATGCACACAGGTGAGGCCGTCTTCCTCACGATTCTGGCGGCGAACCGCGATGCCCGTGTCTTCGCCGACGCCGACCGCCTCGATCTCTCCCGAGCGGTGAACCCGCATCTCACGTTCGGCCACGGGCATCACTTCTGCCTCGGTGCCTCACTGGCGCGCCTCGAGACGCGCATCGCGTTGCCGATGCTCTTCGAGCGGTTTCCCGAGCTACGCGTTGACGGACCGGTGACCTGGAAGCCCAATATCAGCGACCGCTCGGCGCAACACATTCCCGTTCGCCTCGGCTGACTCCGCCCCGCGCGTCGGCGTCAATGGTGAGCCAACGGTGCGGCAGAACACCTCCCAGCATCGTTGGGAGGTGTTCTGCCCCCATATATGGGGGCAACCTCTCTCCCAACGCGTTCGCGCAGGTTGGGTCCGCGGGTGCCGATCAGTTCCGGTTGATGGCGACAGAACTGAACGTGGACTCTCCTGGCGTCTCGCGCCGCGCGCTGCTGCGTCGCGGGCTGACCGCCCTCGGTGTCGTGTCGATCGCACCGCTATTGAGCGCGTGCGAGGTGCCGTTCCTGTCATCGGGGACGGATCCGTTCGAGATGCCGGTGGAGACGCCCGAGGAGGCGATCACCCGGTTGCTCGAGGGAAACGCCCGGTTCGTGCGCGGTAAGTCGACGACCATCAACGAGTCAGCGGAACGCCGGACGAAGATCGCCCAACGGCAGCGACCTTTCGCCACGATCTTTTCCTGTGTCGACTCCCGCGTGCCTCCCGAGTTGGTCTTCGACCGCGGTCTCGGTGACCTCTTCGTGATCAGAACCGCCGGAAATGTTGTGGACTCGGCGGTGATGGGGAGTCTCGAGTACGGCGCCTACGAGCTCGAGATTCCGCTTCTCCTCGTGCTCGGGCACAAGGGGTGCGGGGCGGTGAAGGCGACGATGGAGACCATCGAGTCGGGCGGCAAGGCGGAAGGAAGCATCGCCTTTCTCGTCGAGGCCATTCGTCCCGCCATCGAGAAACCAAAAGCCGAAGTGCTGGGCCTGGTGTTGACCGAGGCGGACAGCGCCGTGCTGCCGAAGGAAGCGATGATCGTCGGTGATGGGGCCGCCCCGAAAGCACCTGCTCCGCCTCCGAAGGCCGGCGCGATGACGCCAGCCCTCCCCACGGAGACGCCGGCGGTCGAGGCGGTGTCTCCCTCGGGGGAATCCGCAGGGCTGGAGCCGGCGTCCCCTGCCGAGGCCGTCGCTGAACCGGTCTCGTCGGTTCCCGCGGCACCAGAGACCTTGGCCGCCGAAGAGACCTTGGCCGCCGAAGAGACCGTGGCCGAAGAAACCGTGGCCGAAGAAACCGTGGCCGAAGAAACCGTGGCCGAGGAAGCCGTGGCCGAGGAGGGTGCCACCGACGAAACGGGCGAAGCCGGCGACCCCTTGACCGACGCCATCAAGCGCAACGTCGTACTCACCGTCGCCCGGCTGATGAAGTCACCGATCATCGCCGAACGCGTCCGCAAGGATCGCCTCCGTGTCGTTGGCGCTCTCTACGACCTTGAAACAGGCATCGTGGAGCTGACGGAGAACATCCCCAAGGAGTTCCTCCCGGCCGGTTCGGAAGACACCGAGGCCTGAGCAAAGCCGACGTTCGCGTCGATGGGCGCAGATCGTCGGGCGTCAGAACGATCGGCAACTGGTTCCACGTCATCAGACGTGCCGTAGATTGCTCCTCCATGGCTGACACGCGATCTCTGCACACCTTTCGCGATCTCGTCACCCTCGATCGGCTCGACGATCTGACGTTCGTCGGCCTCACCCCGGCGTACCCGTGGGGCCGTGTCTACGGCGGCCAGGTCGTCGCCCAGGCGTTGGCCGCGGCTGCAGCCACGGTGCCCGAGGAACACTCTGTTCATTCTCTGCACGCATACTTTGTGCTCGGTGGCGTTCCGGAGGAACCGATTGCCTTCCATGTAGATCGCCTCCGGGAAGGCCGGTCGTTCACCACCCGTCGAGTGGTTGCGCGCCAAGCGGCCGGTGCCATCTTGAACCTCGACGCGAGCTTCCAACGGAGCGAACCGGACGTCGACATCCAGCAGACCGCGATCGCCGACGACGTTCCCACGCCCGACTCGATCGCCAGGCTCGAGTGGACGCCGTTCGGTGACATCCGCGAGATCGCCCAGACGACGCCCGGCGCAAGGTCGCAGCTCTGGGCCCGCATCTCCCCGGAACGCAGCGAGCTCGGTGACGACCCGCTCCTTCATGCCTGCGCGCTCGCCTACCTCTCCGATCACAACCCGATGGACGCGATCATGCTGTCGCACCCGAGCGGACTGAACTGGCAGCAGATGATGATGGCGAGCCTTGATCACAACATCTGGTTCCATCGACCGGTTCGTGCCGACGCGTGGATGCTCATGGACATGCAGGGTCATGGGCTCGTCAACGCCCGTGGCATCGCCACCGGCGCGGTGCACGGGATCAACGGGGTACACGTGGCGACCATCGCCCAGGAGGGCCTGGTGCGGTCGATGCGTCGCGACGGAGGTCACGGGTAAGGCGCGAGGAGGGTCTGGGGCGGCCCGGTGCGGCGCACTCCGGCGTTCCGGTAGCCGGAACAAGGGGGGAGAACCTTTGACCGAGGTACCCCCTGTTGTTAACTTGACGTTTTCGAGAGCGCGGCACAGTGCCGCGTCGGACCGGGGGGTTCTCTTGCCTGCTACACGGAAGGCGCTACTTGTTGGCGTCTCATTCGCACTGATCAGTGGGTCGCTCTTCAGCACCACGGCGAGCGCCGCAGCGAAATCAGGTGGCACCTGCGCCAAGGTTGGCGCGAAGGAGGGCTCCCTCCAGTGCAAGCAGGTCGGCAAGGCGAAGCGGTGGGTGAAGGTCGCTGCGGTCACCCCGACGGCAGCGCCCGCAACGACCGCGGCGCCGGCGACCACGGCGGCGCCGGTCGCAGCGGCAGTTTCGTTTCCGTTGACCGGTGACGCCCAGGGAGTCACCGACACCACCGTCAAGATCGGCATCATCTCCGTGGTCAACCGCGGTGGCTCGTCGGCCGTGTCCACGGCAGTGGGCGACGAGACCGCACAGATCAACGCACTTGTTGATTGGGCCAATGCCAACGGCGGGATCGCCGGACGCAAGATCATCCCCGTCATCAAGGAGATGAACGTCGCCGGCAGCACCTTCGCGCAGTCGCCGGTCATCTGCGCCGCGCTCGCCAACGACGAGAAGGTCTTCGCCGTGATTCTGCAGGCTCACTCGTTCCTCTTCGAGCGCGAGTGCTACACGAAGAAGAAGGTTCTCGTCATCGACCCGAGCAACGTTTCGTACGAAGACTCGGCGTATCAGAAGCTCGCTCCGTTCTTCTTCTCCACCTCGACGCCCTCGTATGACCGTTGGGTGCCCGCCCTCCTTGCCGAGGCCAAGTCCGCCGACTTCTTCAAGGGATCGACTGGCGTCGGCATCTTCGCCCTCGACACGCCCGACGACCGGGCGCTCATCGAAGGCCTGGCGAAGAAGGAACTGGCGAAGATCGGCATCGACAAGTTCGAGGTCGGTTACTCCGGCTTCGATTCGCCCATCACGTTCTTTCGTGATGCCGGCAAAGCGATCGCCCGGTTCCAGGCAGCCAAGGTCGATCGGGTGATCCTGATGGGCCAGCAGGGCCTGGGCGTGGCGTTCACTCTCACGGCCGAGCAGGCGAAGTACTTCCCGCGCTACCTCACGCATTCGAATGAGGTGCCGCGCTACATGTCGGACATCCCTCGTGGGCCGGGTCTCCAACCGCTCCAGCCGGGAACGCTGACCGGCGCGATGGGCATCGGCTGGACGCCGTACCAGGACACCGACGATGTTCACAACCCATTTCCGGCCGGCGCCGAAGCCGACTGCATCGACGCCATGCGCGTAAAGGGTCTCGCCTTCGGGAGCCGCAACCTTGCCCGCTACGCCATCGGCGTGTGCGACGGCCTCGAGTTCCTGCAGGTCACCGGCAAGCCGCTGAAGGCGCTCAACGTCCAGGCGATCGCCGCGTCGGCAGCGCAACTCGGAAGCTCGTGGAAGGCGCCCGGGACCTACAAGGCAACGTTCGGTCCGAAGCGCTACGACGGTGGTGGCGGCTACCGCGTCTTCTCGTGGGACGAGAGCTGTGGCCGCATCGCTGATGCGAACGGCAACATCACCACGCCGAAGTCGGGCGGTTGCTGGATCCTCGGGGATCAGGTCAAGAGCTTCTAGCTCCGTCGCCTCCGCAGAAACCGCGTTCACCCTGCGGGCAGGCCGGGATTCCCGACCTGCCCGCTGGTGCATCCGGGCACGTGTCGTTCGTTCGTTTCCCGTGAGGTTGCCTCGTGCTCTCTCCTGATCTACTCGCCATCAGCATCACGGGGCCGACGCTCATGCGCGGCCTGGCGACCGGTCTCGTGTTCGCCCTTCTGGCGTCAGGTCTTGTCCTCGTCTACCGCTCCAGCGGCATCATCAACTTCGCCCATGCCGAGCTCGGTCTGGTCGCGTCGGCCATGGTCGAGTTGCTGGTCAACCGAGGGCATGTTCCGTACTGGATGACGTTCCCGGCGGCACTCGGAACGGCCGCAACGATCGCCGCCCTGTGCGAGCTCATCGTGATCAGACGTCTGCGGTCCGCACCACGGGTGATGACGGTGGTCGCCACGCTCGGGCTGTCACAGTTCCTTCTGTTCCTCGTTGCCGCCATCCGCGGAGCGGCAACGTCGACGATGCCGCTGCCGCCGGGCTTCCCGGAATGGCACCTTGATTCACTCACGATGAATCCGGCCTTCACGGCGATCCTCTTCCTCGGACCGCTCGCCGTGCTCTCGGTTTCGATCATCCTCCGGAGGACGCAGATCGGCCGCACCATCCGCGGCGCGGCTGCCAATCCCGACGCTGCCCGACTCGCCGGCCTGAGTCCGGCGCGGGCCTCAGCCGTCGCGTGGGGATTC
>JANPDB010000034.1:0-16802 GCA_031431255.1 Acidimicrobiia bacterium
AAGTCCCCGCACCATCATCGAAAGGACCCGAGCCCTGGCCGACGACGTGCTGTTCCCGGGCGCCCTCGACACCGACGCCTCGACTGTCCTCCCGCAGAACAACCTTGACGCCCTCGCCTCACTCGGCCTGTACGGCGCCGCTATGCCTGGGCACGTCGGCGGCCTCGGCCTCCCCCCGACGCAGTTGCTGGAGATCATCGAGATTCTCAGCGGCGGCTGCCTCTCCACGGCCTTCGTCTGGCTGCAGCACCTCGGTGCCAGCAACGTCGTCGCTCACGTCGATCACCTTGTCGCCGACGGGACTGCGGCGAAAGCGGCCTCGGGCGAACTCCGGCTGGGTGTTGCGTTCGCCCATCTGCGCCGACCCGGTCCTCCCGTTCTGTCCGCCTCGCGAACAACCGGCGGCTGGTGGCTGAACGGCTACGCGCCGTGGGTCACGGGATGGGAGCGGATCCACCGTATCCACACCGCCGCGCTTCGACGAGACGATCCACAGACCATCGTCTGGACGCTTATCGATGGCGCTATCGGGCCGACGCTCCGCGTCGACCGGCTCGAACTCGCCGCCGTCAACGCTTCGTCGACCGTGACCGTGCACTTCGACGACCACTTCGTCCCCGATGACAGGGTTACCGTCATCGAACCCCTCCAGGCGTGGCTCCTGAGGGACGCCGCCGGGCTTCGCACGAATGGATCACTCGCGATCGGCCTTGCGCAGCGATGCCTGACCCTGCTGGGCGATCATGGTGACGCATTCGTTGCCGAGCTCGCCCACCGCCGCGCGAGCCTCGACGCCGCTTCACCCGGCACCGAGATGGCGACTGCCCGAGCCGAGGCTTCGGCCTTTGCGCTCCGGTGCAGCGCAGCTGCACTGGCCCAGGGTGGCGGGCGGGGAATCGTCCGGGACCATCAGGCGCAGCGGCTTGCCCGCGAGGCGCTGTTCTTGCTCGTCCAGGGACAGACCGCGGCAATCAAGTCGGCCCAGCTCGAGGTCTTCACGCGTCACTGACGCCGAGCCAGTGTGGTGACCATGCCACCGTCACCGACCGGCCTCCGTCGGTGGCGTTCCGGTCGGCAACGCTTGGCTCGCCTGGGTCGTTGTCGACGACCCAGGCGATCTGCTTGTGAAGGTGTGGCGTCGCGGTCAGCACAGCCCCACGGGATGGCTGGTCTTGCACTTGTTTCCTTTGACGACGTTCGATGCCGCGTTGTCGAACCAGAGATCAGCGGAGGTCGTTCCGTCGCCATTCCCGTCGATACTGTTGTTGCGAATCGTGATGTCGGTTGCCGGCTTGGAGAATTGGGCGTTGTCGATCACAACGATGCCGCCGGCACCCATCCCCATGTCCTTGTTGTCCCCGACGTTGCCGGTGATGCGGTTGTTCGCAATGGTCACTTGGCTCGATCCGTCGACGATGATGCCGATGCCGGTGGGCAGAGGGAAACCGTCAACACGGGTGTTGTCGGTGACGGTGTTGTCCCGGATCACGATGTCGCGCATCCCTGGATCCGTGTAGATCCCGAAGTGGTTGCCTCGAACGCGATTCGAGCGAACACTGATCTGCGATGACGAGATGCACAGTCCGACGACGAAGCCCGACGTCGTATTCTCGCTAAGAGACGATCCGGGGGAGTTCTCGACGCATGCCGCGATGCCGGCGATGGCACCGGCAGGGTTGGTGATCGTGTTCGAACGCAGCATCGTCTTGGGCGACGAGACCGCAAGAATGCCGTAGGGGTCCACGCCGCCGACGCGGGTCTCTTCGATAGTCGTCCTCTCGCCGCCCGCGATCACGACGGCAACAGCGAATCCGCTGATGTCGAGGCCGCTCACCGTCACACCGGTAACGCTTCGACGAGTGGTCGTGACGGGTCGGTGAGTCAGAAACATGTCGAATGGACCAAAGTCCACGTCGCCGACGATGCAGATGCCGGCATCAGCGGGCGGGCCGGCGGGGTCCGGAGGGCCGACGTGAGCGACGCCAGTGCAGGCGTTCGGGGTGAGCGTCGACGGGGCAACCAGCTTTGCTCCATCCGCCTCGATGCGGACGCGGTCCTTGGTGATGAGCAGTTGCTCACGGTAGGTGCCGGGCTTCACATGGATCGTGCCGCCTGCGCCGGCGCGGTCGATCGCGGCTTGGATCGACTGGCCGGGCCGAACGGTGTTCGAGGCGGCCGCATCGGCAGGTGCCGGCTCGGGGATGGCCAGGACCGTGAGAAGAACTCCCGCAGCAAGTGCTACCGGAGTGAGAAGTCCCGAGAAGGTTCGGGGTGTCGGTGAAGCAGTACGCATCGTGGTCTCCGTTGAATGGTGCAGGCGGTCGGAGGTCGACCGCCGGAGCCACGGTGGAACACCGATGTTGCAGATCGTCTACAGAAAAGGCCTTCGCGGCGGGCGTTGTCCGGTTGTAGACGACTTGTAGACGGCCCGGGCATACAGTCGCTGCACACGTCGACAATCGAGCCGGGCGCGCCGCGGACAGGAGGCAAGGTGGACGTCAAGATTCTTGGCCCCGTCGAGGTTTGGCGCGACGGACGGGCCGTCACCCTTGGCGGTCCGCAGCAGCGTCGCCTGGTCGGCGTGTTGGTCACGGCTCGGCCCAATGCTGTCTCGGCAGACCGGCTCGTCGACGCGATGTGGCCCGAAGGCGAGGCGCCTGATGGAGCTCGCCGAGCCGTCATGACCTATGTGTCGCGGCTCCGTACCGTTCTCGGCGAGGCCATCGTCGCCGGGCCGGGCGGCTATTGCCTCGACATCGGGGGCAGCCCGGAATCGGGCTCCGTCGACGCCGATCGGTTCGAGCGGCTCGTCGAAGAATCGAGATCCTCCTCGCCACGCCAAGCCGAACACTTGCTCCGAGACGCCCTCGCACTCTGGCGAGGCGAACCGTTCGGCGAGGCATCGGACGAATGGTGGGCCCGGCCGACGACACTCAGACTCACGGAGGGCCGCCATCGTGCCGAGGAAGACCTCGCCGACGTGAGGCTCCTTCTCCTCCCGGCCGGCGAGGTGGTGCCGGAGTTGGAGAAACTCGTCGCCCAGGAACCCCTGCGCGAGCGCCGTACGACGCAACTCGCCATCGCGCTCTACCGGAGCGGGCGGCCTGCAGACTCCTTGCGGGCCCTCAATCGCTTCCGTGCCCGCCTCGTCGACGCGAGCGGCCTGGAGCCATCTCCGTCGCTGGCCGAGCTGGAGCATCGCATCGCCGTCGGCGACCAAGCTCTCGCCATGCCGGCGGGCCGGCCGCTGCGCGGGTACGTGTTGGGTGAAGTCATCGGGCAGGGAGCGTTCGGGTCGGTCCATCGAGCGGTGCAGACCGACGTCGGACGCGAGGTCGCGGTGAAGGTGCTGCGGCCGGAGCTCGCCGATGGTGCCGAGTTCGTCCGTCGATTCGAAGCAGAGGCGCGGATGGTCGCCCGGCTCGAGCACCCGCACATCGTGCCTCTCTACGACTTCTGGAGGGAACCCGGCTCGGCCTGCCTCGTCATGCGGCTGCTTCGTGGTGGGAGCGCCAGCGATCGCCTCGCTGCGTCGGGGCCGTTTCCCCTTGCTACCGTGACAGCGCTGCTCGACCAGGTGAGCGATGCGTTGAGTGCGGCGCACGCGATCGGCATCGTGCATCGCGACCTCAAGCCCGCCAACCTGCTCTTCGACGAGCGCGGCGATGCGTACCTCGTCGACTTCGGCATTGCCGTGATCGCCCACCGCGGAGATGGGGCGGCACTTCCTTTCGGGTCATCCGTGTATTCGAGTCCGGAGCTCATGCGTGACGGCGAAGCAAGTCCGCGATCGGACCAGTTCGGCCTTGCGGCGACGCTGTGGGAGCTCCTCACCGGTGTCCCGCCGTACACGGCAGCTGACCACTCCCAACTCCTCACCCACAAGCTCAGCAGTCGACTGCGCTCGCTCGGATCGGTGGTGCGCGGTCTGCCCCGAGCTCTCGATGACGTGCTCTGGCGGGCGACAGCACCCGATCCACGCGACCGCTTCGATACCGTTGCCGAGTTCACGCTCGCATGGCACCGGGCCATCGGCGACGAGCACGTCAATGCCGGCCCACGCCTGACCGGTCCGAATCCGTTCAAGGGCTTGCGGGCGTTTCGGGAGACTGATGCCGAGGACTTCGTCGGCCGCGCCGCACTTGTTCAGGCCCTGGTCGGTGCGATCGAGTCGCGTCCGTTCACTGTGGTGGTCGGTGCGTCGGGTTCCGGGAAGAGCTCACTCGTCTTCGCCGGGGCGGTACCGCAGCTTCGTCAGAACCCGCGGCGGTTCATCGCCACCATGGTGCCGGGCGCCGACCCGCTCGGATCTCTCGAAGCCGCCCTGTCAACCGTGGTTGTCGCTCCGATCAGCGCGTTACGCCAACGGCTGCAGACAGAACGTGGTCTCGCCGATCTCGGTGGCGCGCTGGCCGACCCGAGCGCCGAGGTCGTTGTGGTCGTCGACCAGATGGAGGAGCTGTGGACGCTCGTCACCGACGAGTCCCTGCGGAACCAGTTCATCCGCTTGCTCGCCGCGTGTGCGGCGCCCGGTTCCACCACCCGTGTCGTGGCCACACTGCGCGCCGACTTCTACGACTGGCCGCTCCGGGATCCAGCGCTCGGCCCGCTCGTCCGGGACGGTCTGATCTCGATCGTGCCGATGACGGCGGCCGAGATCGAACATGCGATCACCGAGCCGGCAGCGCGCTCCGGCGTGCGGGTCTCCGCCGATGTTTCGGCAACGCTTGCGGCCGAGGTCGCCACGCACCCGGGCAGTCTCCCGCTCCTGCAATTCGTGATGGCGGAACTCTTCGATCATCACCGAGATGGTGTGATCGATGCCGATGTGTTGGCGAGCGTCGGTGGTCTTGCTGACGGCATCGCACGTCGCGCCGACTCGCTCTACCTCGCCCTGTCGGGCGAAGACCAAGCCGCGTCGCGAAGACTGTTCAGTCGCCTTGTGTCGCTCGGTGATGGCCGCGATGACACCGGGCGTCGAGTGGCCGTGCGGGAACTGGCCACGGTCCCCGAACACGTCGTCGATCAGTTCGTGCGACACCGCCTCCTGGTGCTCGATCGTGAGCCGCTCAGTCGTGAGCGAACCGTGGAGATCGCCCACGAAGCGCTCCTGCGAAGCTGGCCCCGGCTCAACGCCTGGCTGGACGAGGACCGCGACGGATTGCGCCGACTGCGGCACCTCGCCGATGTGACGAACACCTGGGTTCTGCGCGGCCGCACCGACGACGACCTGTACCGCGGTGCGCGTCTCGACGAGGCGCTCGAATGGGCGACGACCTCGACCGATCAACTCACGCCCGCCGAAAGAGAGTTCCTCGAGACCGGTCGAAAGTTTCGCGATGCCGAACGTGAGCGCAATGCCCGCGTCACCCGACGGACCCGACGGCTGCTCATAGCTGTCGCCTCGATGCTCGTCATCGCACTGATCGGCGGCGGGATCGCTGTCTCGCAACGAAGTGACGCTCGTCGCGGCCAGCGAGAGGCGAGCGATGCCCGTTCCCTGGCGGAGACCCGTCGTCTCCTTGCGACCGCTGAAGCAAAGGCCTCCTCAGATCCTGAGGTCGCATACCTTCTCGCGGTGGAGGGTTCGCGTCGACCCAACGCCGATCGCATTGACGCGATCGGCGCCCTGCAACGCGTGCTTACCGCCAATCCACGGTATCTCGGTTCCTTTCCGGTTGTCGGTCAGTACCTCTTCAGCAAAGCCGGTCGAGTGTTCCTCGCTCGGACGGCAACCGGCGTGTTGGCGTTTGACGTCAACACACGCGTGCTCCTCGCCGAGCGAAACGAGCCCATGCAGCGCGGGATTCTCGGTGGATCGATCGCCAGGCTCGCCGACGGGCGAGTCCTCACGACAGACGGTGGCAAACGAGTAGAGATCGTCGACGACTCGCTTCGTGCGACGGGTGAACCCATCCTCGCCGCAGAACCGATCAATGCCCTCGCTGCCGGGGGTGACGTCGTGGTCACCGGACACGCGGGCGGCACCATCATTGTGTGGGACGCCACGACACGGCGCGAGCGACGACGCTTCCGTCTCGTCAACGATGTGTCGTGGCTCGATGTGAGCAGCGACGGTCGACGAGTCGCCGCTCTCAGCAACCCTGTTGGGACCATCTCGGTCTGGGACGTCGCGAGCGGCCGCCGCATCGGGCCATCGGTCGCCGCACCCCAGGCACTCAACGTCGCGCTTTCCCCCACCGGCATGCAACTCGCGGCCGGGACCACGGTGTTCGACGTCGAGAGCGGACTGCCCCACCCGCTTGGCGGAGTCGGGCAGTTCGTCCGATTCATCGACGATCGACGCTTGGCGCTCACCGCCGAAACGGAGGTCGTCGTCAAGGATTGGAAGAAAAACGAGATCCTGGACACGCTTCCCACGCCCTGCTCATGTGACTTGGCCATCTCCCCGGACGGGCGTCTCCTGGCAACCGGGCAGACAAAGCCCGCACTCGTGTCCCTCGACGGGCGCGAACTGCTCGCCGACGCCCTGACGAACGACACGCCCTTCCACACGTACTTCAAAGAAGTCGGCACGAGTATCGACGGTCGGTACATCTCGTCCAACGCTGGCGGCGTGCTTCGTGTCTGGGAGCGCTCGGCAACTGCGACACGCAACATCTTCGAACGACCCGGTGCCGGCGGCTACGTCGACAGCGCCGGGCGCGTTGTCGAAATCGACTGGCGTGACAACCAGGTCACAATCCACGACCGCGGGAACGTCGGCGCAATCCTCGGGCGCGTGCAAGCGCGGGGTCCGGTGTTCGCGCTCGACGTGAGCCTCGACGGGACACGGATCGCGCTGGCGTACCAAGACGGAACATTCGATGTCGTCGATGTCAACAGTGGCAAGCGCCTGGCCCACCTCACCGACCTCGTCGAGTTGAGCGCCGGCAACGACTTCGGTCTGCTCATCACCGAGGGGGCAACATTCAGTCCCGACGGGCGCTGGTTGACCGCATCGAACTATTCCGCCACGGCCGTCGTGTGGGACACGGCTTCGTGGAAGGTTGCCCGCGTCCTCAGTCCGTCCCAGATCGACATGAACTCATCGAGCCCACCAGCCTTCGACCCGACGGGAAAACTTCTTGCCGCCTTCGCTCGCCGTGGACGTATTGCGCTGTTCGACGGCGGCAATCTCTCCGACGCCGGAGGCATCGACATCGGCGAGGAGGGACTCGTCTACAGCCTCGACTTCAGTCGTGACGGAACGGTCCTTGCCGCGCTCATCGAACACCATGTGGTGCTCTTCGACGTCGCCACGCGACGGCGAATCGGCGGTTCCTTCCCGGCGCTTCTGGCATCGCCGATTCACATGGCGGGGTCGCCGGCCCAGCTCGTTGCGACCGAAGGGAAGCGACTGCTCACATGGAATCTCGACGTCGACCGGTGGGACGACGTGGCCTGCACGGCGGCGGGTCGCAACCTGACCGAGCAGGAGTGGCGAGATGTCGGTCCGCGCGACGAGCCCTACCGCGCGAGCTGTCCGGCCTTCCCGATTCCGCCGAAGCTACCCGGTCTCGCTGCGGCGAAGCCGGCGACCTTCTCCCCTGCGACAGAGAGGACGTCACTCCTCGGGCGAGTTGAGCTCGGACCGCGGTTCTCGCGACGGCTCCAACCTGTCGACGTAGGCCAGGAGGCATGCCCGAGCTTTGCCGGGGTCAACGGCACCGTGGCCGCCAGCTCGACCGGGAATCTCTGGTCGGGACCGACGATCACCGTGACCCTTGTGCCGGCCGACGCCACCTCAGACGTGCTGGGCCAGGTGAAGCGATGCGCGTCGTCCGTCGCCGACGCGATGCCTCGGGAGCCATACAAGTCAGCCCGAGCGGGGGTCGTTTCGTCGACCTGGAGCGAGAACTCGGCAAGCTGGGCGGGCACCATCACCGCATTCGCGTTCCGCAGCGGTGACCGCATCGCGGTGATCCATGTGCGCTCCGCCCAACCAGGCCTCCGCGACGACGAACTCGACCGGATCGTCGCCTCACTGGATCGCGTCCTCGAAGGCTCGTAGGGATTGTCTGCCGTCGGCATCGAGACCAGCCGGGAGTAAATCACGCGTGACGCCACCGGCCTCCGCACCAAAGGATCAGTCGCGATCGGCGTGGCCGAATACCTTCCGGGACTACCAGGCGCAGCGACTCGCCGTGAGGCGCTGTTCCTGCTCGTCCAGGGACAGACCGCAGCAATCAAGGCGGCCCTGCTGATCGCCTACACGCGTCGCTATCACCGTGCAGGCGCCACATACACCGCCTCCGCACACCCGCTTGGTTCCGGAACGTCCAAGCTCATCACGGATGATTTCGACAGCCGACTCAGTACCATTGACTTCAAACGATCATTCGGGACCGTTAACGATCGACGTGATGCGCATAGGTTCTTCAGGTTCCTCGTAGGAAGCGGTCGGGTCATTGCTAGTGGATATGCCATCAGGTGAGACATCTCCAGCATGCACGTGGTGGTCGGAAAGGTGGCGACGGCTTCGAAGGAAGACGAACCATCCGACTGCCAACATCATCCAACAGCTCACTGCCCGGTACACGAGTGCAACGGGAAGTGCGCTTGAGGTTTGCAGTCCGCCGGCGGTGAGTGCCGACGCGAGCGCAACCTCAACAATGCCAATTCCCGCTGGGGTGAACCCGATCGCCGCCGCACCAATGCCGGCACCGTAGATAGCGAACATCAGCCGCCACGGCACTGGTTCACCGAGGGCGGCGATGGCCGCGCCAAGACAAGCAGCGTCGAGCAGCCAGTTCGATGTCGCAAGGAGTGCCACCTTCACGCTCGCTCGTCCACCAAGGTGATACGAGGCGAGATCGTTGATCAGACGCTGGGCCGTCTCCTCTGGATGCAGCGGTTTGCGGATCAATCGGAACGACAGTCGCAACGCTGCACCGAAGAGCCGAACAACCATGACCCGCGAAGGAGCACGTCGAATGGCGAGGAGAGCGCCGATGATGGGGACGATCCCGACCAGCGCAGCAACGATCCCGCCGACCGCCGCGGCGGAGTTTCCGGAGAACACTGCGCCGGTGACCGTGATGAGCGCGAAGCTCACGGTTGAGAAGATCCCGGTGATTGTCAAAGTCCAAGCGATGAGTCCCGATCCGGCGCCCTGATGGCGATACTCCGATACCGTGTTTGCCGTAGCAGCTGCGGCTCCGGCGACGGGCACCGTCACGGACACTGCGTTACTCGAATACGTGATTCGAAGCGCCTGCCGTAAGGAGATCTGGACACCGCCCGCGGCCAACGCAATACGTTGCACGTAGGCAAAGCTGGCCATTGAGCCGAACTCCAAGAGAACCGCTGCCGCCAACAACGCAGGGCGTTCGACCCTGAATGAAGGACGATTCGTATCGGCCAGAACCCATCCGAGCCAGACCAGTCCGGCGACGACAAAGAATGCCTCAAAACCTCGATGGTGGCGGCGACGACGAGAACCCGACAGACGACGGTGAGGGAGATGCCACCACGTTCGCGGCGTGGTCCTAGGGCCTCCCGCTCCGCGAGTTGCCGGTCCCGGATGGCCTTGTGTCGTCATACGCGTTCGATAGGGCGTTTCACGGGCCTGAGGGCAGTTGACGTGGGGCTTGCAGCACGCTGGCCGCTACGGCGTTTCGGGAGTGACGTCAGAGTTCGCCGCAGCGTCCATCTCCGCCCACACCGCGGCAAGGTTGCGTTGAGCGCTTATCGCAACGGGCCAGCCTGCGTAGTGCGCGACGTGCGTGATCATCGCTTCGATCCGCTTGCGCTCAATTCCGAGATTCCTCGCGCCACGGAAGTGGAGAAGCTGCTCACTTTCCCTTCCCAGGGCAACGAGCACGGTGCACGTGATCATCGACCGTTCCTGGAGGTCCAGATCGGTTCCTTGCCAAACGTCGCCGAAGAGATGCTCGATCGTGAAGCGACGAAGGTCAGGGGATAGGGCTGGCGGTGGGCCGGTACGCCCTGCGAACAGTCGCGCGGCAAGTGCACTTCCTTCATCGAATTGCTTGCTCATGACTCTTCTTCCTGTTTGTTCGAGTAATGGGTGCTTCAACGTGCAGAGACGGAGAAACGGCGCGTTCCACCACTAGTGATCGCCCCATCGGTTCGTTGACCTGACAGCGTCGAGAGGTTTCCGGGAGACGGGCCCGAAGTTTCCTTGCGGATATCCGAGTGGCACGCAGTAGACGATCTGGGCGGTTTCGGGAATACCGAAAAGCGCGTGAACGCGTTCTTCGACGCTCGGGTGCAACGTGGTGATGGTTCCGCCAACACCCAGACAACGCGCCGCAAGGAGCAGGTTCTGGACCGATGGGATGATCGCGTTCGCCGCCTCCGGGCCCTTCACCGTCGTACATACGAAGACGAGGGCGGGTGAGTTTCCGATCTCTTCCGCGAGGCGCATCGGTGCCTTGTAGACGTCGGGTAAGTCTTCTGGCCGGTACCACCCGGACTCGTGGCGTTTCGCCCACCAGGCTTCCTTGAAGAGCTTTGCGAACTCGGCGCGGAGTCCCTCGTCAGTGACGACCAGGAAGTGCCAGAACTGCAGGTTCGCACCATTGGGGGCCTGAATCGCGGCGTCGAGGATCGCCGTGATGTCTTCGCCGGGAATCGGATCTGGCCGGTGACGACGGATAGCCCGAAGCGAGTAGATCGCCTCGCCCAGGGTCATGTCGAGGCGACCCCCCTCTGAACTCGATCTGGGCGTGCTCACGAGCCGGTGCGCTCTTGCGTTCTCATACGTTCTCCTTTGTGATGGTGACTCAACGGTACGGCCAACCCTCACATGCGGAAAGGCACTTGCGCTCATCATCTCGATTAGCTCTGCGCATGATGCATCCGTCGCTGCCGACCCCTGACGTGAATCTGGAGAACATGGCCGTTCATACACTCTTCGCTCGACTCTCGGGCCGGAGAGGTCCAGACTGAGCGGCGGAGGCACCGCCGCCCCACGTCAGAAGGAGCCCTCTCATGAGCGCAACGATCGCCGTCCGTCATCCCGTCGCCGACTTCGCCGCGTGGCATGTGGTCTACAACGAGCTCGAGCCGCTGCGGCTCCAGCACGGATGCACCGCCAAGAAGGTGATGCGGGCCCCCGACAATGCCAACGATGTCTTCATCCTGCACGACTTCCCGACGGTGGCACAGGCGGAAGCATTTGCCAACGATCCCGCGCTGAAGGCGGGCATGGAGAAGGCCGGCGTGGCCGGACCCCCGCGCATCGAGATCTTCGAAAGCATCTGACCGGGCATATCTCGCCTCCTTGGCCTACGATCCTGCGTCGTGCACCTAGGACAACACGCCGCTGCCGCGCCGGACAGGCCCGCCTACGTCATGGCGACGTCGGGCGAGACGATCACCTATCGCCAGCTCGAGGAGGACTCCAACCGGATCGCTCACCTCATGCGATCGGCCGGAATCGAGCAGGGCGACTCGATCGCCCAGCTCATGGAGAACAACGCGTGGTATTTCCGGATCTGCTGGGCAGCGCAGCGCGCCGGCCTTCGCTACACCGCGATCTCCAGTCGACTCACGCTCGGCGAGGCCGAGTACATCGTGAACGACTGTGGAGCGAAGGCGTTCTTCACGTCGAAGGAGAAGGCTGAGCTCGCGTCGGAGCTGCGGCCCCTGGCCCCGAAGGTCACACTGTTCACGATGGTCGACGGCACGATCGACGGCTACGAGTCCCTCGAAACGTCCATCGCCCAGCTCCCGTCGACCCCGATCGCGGATGAGGCCGAAGGCTTCACCATGCTCTACAGCTCAGGGACGACCGGCCGCCCGAAAGGGGTGAAGGTGAATCTGAGCCTTGCCCCGTTAGGTGAGGGTCCGAGCCTCGAAGCAACCCTGCGCGGCTTCTACGGCATGACCGAGAACAGCGTGTACCTCTCCCCTGCACCGCTTTACCACGCAGCCCCGCTGCGTCACTGCATGGACTGCTTCCGGGTCGGCGTCACGGTGGTCGTGATGGAGCACTTCGATGCGGAACAGGCGCTCGCGCTGATCGACCGCTACAAGGTGACCCACAGCCAGTGGGTCCCCACGATGTTCGTCCGCATGCTCAAGCTCGACCCCGCGGTCCGGGCGAAGTACGACGTGTCGAGCATGGAGGTGGCGATCCATGCCGCGGCGCCATGCCCGGTCCCGGTGAAGCAGCAGATGATCGAGTGGTGGGGCCCGGTGCTCTTCGAGTACTACGCGGGCACCGAGGGCAACGGCTCGACGATGATCAAGAGCGACGAGTGGCTGAAGAAGCCGGGCAGCGTCGGCCGTGCGCTCGCCAACGAGCTGCACATCTGCGACGAGGAGGGCAACGAGCTTCCGGTCGGTGAGCCGGGCACGATCTACTTCGGCGGCGGCGGCACCTTCGAGTACCACAACGACCCGGACAAGACAGCGTCGAGCCGCCATCCGAAAGGGTGGTCGACGCTCGGCGACATCGGTTACGTCGACGCCGACGGCTACCTGTTCCTCACTGACCGCAAGGCGAACATGATCATCTCGGGCGGAGTGAACATTTACCCCCAAGAGGCCGAGAACGTGCTTACGATGCACCCGAAGGTGGCCGACGTTGCGGTGTTCGGCGTCCCTAACGAGGACTTCGGCGAGGAGGTCAAGGCCGTCGTGCAACCGGTGGACATGGCCGAGGCCGGACCGGAACTTGCTCGGGAACTCATGGCGTTCTGCCGTTCGCAACTGTCGGACATCAAGTGCCCGCGTTCGGTGGACTTCCAGGCCGAACTGCCGCGGCACCCCACGGGCAAGCTCTACAAGCGCCTGCTGCGCGACAAGTACTGGGAAGGCCACCAGTCCAAGCTCGTGTAGCCGCAACCCGGCGCCGCGATCAACGACCCCGGCCCGATCTCAGCCGCTCGATCCGGAAGAGACCGGGCGTGACCGTCGCCGACCGGCCATCCAGCCGACCGGCCATCCATCCATAGGCGAGCAACTCCCATGGATGGCCGAGCAGTCGGCACTACGGACCGTGGGTCAGGCGACCGTCGTGGTTGGCGCCCCGGTGGTCGGCGCCCGGGTCGTCGGCGCGCTCGTCGCTGGCGGTGATGTGGGGGCCGGTGTTGTTGCCGCCACCGTGCTCGGTGTCACCACGGGCGCAACGGTCGTGGCCGGCGCCGGGGTAGGCACCGGGGACGCCGGGCTAGTGGGAGCAACCGTGGTCACGCGTGCCGGCGCCGCGGTCGGTGGTGCCGCCCTCGGGACAAGCGCGTTGAGGTCGACCGACGCCGGGACAAGGAGCCGATCCACGGCGTGCAGTACACCGTTCACGACCTTGACATCTGGGCCGGTGATGGTGGCGTCGTTGATTCTCACGGTGCCATTCAGAAGCTTTACGTTCACCGCCGAACCTTCGACCGTCGTGTAGTCGCCTGGCGTCAACTGCGCAGCCGCGCGACTCTGGGTGAGCACTCCGTAGCGGACGATACGGGCCAACACGATACGGTTCGACGGTGACCGGAGGGCGACCTGCACGTCTGTCGGCAACGCTGCGAATGCGCTCTCGGTCGGGACGAGGAACGTCACGTTCTTCATCGTCCGCAGTTCGTTCGTCAGCCCGGCGGCGTCGACCATGGCGAGATACGGCCCGAAGGTCGCAGAACGTGACGCCGTGCTCACGGCATCCTGCAACGGTACCGTGACCACCGGCGCGGGAGCGACAACCTTCGGCGGGGCGATGGTTGCGATGACGGTGGCGCTCGGCGGCACAGTCGCAGGGACGGTAGGCGTGGTCATCGCGCCAGTGGTCAGCGGCGCCTCCGACACGATCGGCGCCGGCGTGAGAATTGTGGTTGCCGCCGCCGTTTCAGGAGCGATCGTCTCCGTTGCGATCGATGTGTCCGCAGTCTTGTCGTCACTGTTGCGCAGCAAGAGGAACGCGACGACTCCGACAGCGAGCAGTGTGAGGACGATGGCCGTGACGACGAGCGTGTTCCGCTCACGTCGAACGGCAGCCGCCGGAAGGACGGCGCCGTGACGAGAAACGATGAGCGTCGGATCATCGAGGGCACTGCTCAGCGGATCACCAATGACCTTCGCGCCAACAGTCGATGCGGCGACCGGCTCGTCGAGCACAGTGGTGGCGTCGCCCAAGACGGAGAGGTGGCGGCCCACGAGGTCCAGGTCTCCGGCCCCGATGGCGGAACCGAGCGCAGTGAACCCCGTCGGTCCCAGATGCGGCTCAAGCCAGGCGAGTGAACCCGCAGCGTGCTGCTCCCTAATCCAAACGATGTCGCGCGCTCGGACGTGGCGGTCCAACTCGGCGACGCGCACGGCGAGCGGAGCCGGGGGCGGGACCATCTCGGTGGTCATCGCTCTGTCCTCGCCGTCGGGTCACCTTTCGCGCTGCCGATAGCGCTCCGGTCGTAGTGCGTGTCCAGATTCGTTCTCGGGCGGTAAACCATGTCGTGTCCTTTGTTCATGAAACGATGCGTCCGTTCCATGACCAGTACCCGCGGAACCGCTCGTCAAACCACGGAATTGATTGGTCGCGTCCGCGTGGCGGCCGCTCCGCCGGCTCGCCGGCCAGCCATCACGCTCCGGTTGCGACGCCGGCGACTCTGAGGACCACGATCGCGAGGTCATCGTTGCGTTCGTGGATCGGGAGCACTTTCTCAATCTCTGCGATCAAGTTCGACGCCATCGCGTTGGCGTCGGTGGCACCATCGCAGGACTTTCGAACGAGCTCGAGGAGCTCGGCTTCATCAAGAGCGAACGGGGGTCGGACATCGGTGATTCCGTCGGTGTAGAGCACGATGGTGTCACCGCCGCCGAGGATCGTCTCGGTCGGTGTCACCTCGATCTCGGGGAGAACGCCGAGGAGCGTTCCCGGGACCCCGACATGATCCACAGACCCTCCGGCAGTGCGCAGCACGGGGAGCGGATGGCCTGCACTGATGGTCGTCAGGCGCCAGCGTCCTCCATCGAGCCGATCGAGCGTCCCGTACACGGCCGTGCAGAACAGACCTCGTTCCCCGGCGATGATCGCGTCGTTCAGCCATTCCATGACGTCGGGCGCCGCAACACCGTGCGTCGCAGCGGCGCGGATCGTGTGACGGGCCTTCCCCGTGACGGAGGCAGCGTCCGGTCCAGTGCCGCACACGTCGCCGATCGCCAGGGCCCATCGGTTCGGGCCGAGCCGGAACACGTCGTAGAAGTCTCCCCCCACGGCCATACTCGCACCCGCCCGGTAGCGGACCGCAACCTCGAGGCCCTCGATCGCAGGGAGCGTCGCCGGCAAGAGCGCCGCCTGCAGCTTCGCGGAAACGTCGTGTTGGTGGTCGCTCATCCACGCGTTGTTGATCGCATCCGCAATTCGACCCGCGGCAGCCTCGGCAAGCGCAACGTCGTCAGCGCCATATCGACGGCGCGACTCCGCAGTGACGAACTGGATGGCACCGACCACACCGTGGCGGGTCACCAGAGGCACGGTGATGGCACTGGTGATTCCCAGGTCGGTGATCACCTTTCGGAGCTCGTCGATGTCCGAATAGGAGGAGCCTTCGAGCGCGCGATCGATCAGCTCGGAAGTCAAGAGCTCGACGTGCTCAGTGATGCCGGTACGCATCACCGCAGCAACACCCGACGTCGCGTCGGGGTCGTACGGGTAGCGCAACTGCAACTCTCGCGCCCAATCGACTCGTGCGGGGTCGGAATGCACGATCTCGGTCTCCGGTGGCATGCCGGGGTGCGTGAGGTAGGAGACAGCGCACCAGTCGCCAAGCCGCGGCACCGCCGCGGCTGCTGTCGCACGCATGAGCTCGCGGTGGTCGGTCGCGCTCAGCGCGGCATCATTCAGCGCGCTGAGGAATTCGATGCGCTCGCGCTGCACCCTCTCCGATATCGCCCGCTGCTCGGCCTCAACGGTACGACGCTCCGCGTCGATCTCGTTCGTCCTGCGTGTGGTGTCGTCACCTACGCAACCAATGCTGCCGGTCACCCGACCGTCGCCGTCGAGCGTCACCTGGCCGCGTCCCCGCAGCCAGTGCACACTTCCGTCCGGCCAAACCACCCGGTGGGAGACCTCGTAGCTGGCCTTGTTGGCGATTGCGTCGGCGACGCTGGCGAGCGTCGCCTCGCGGTCCTCGGGATGCAGGAGCGATACCCATCTGTCGTACGTGCCGTCGAAACCTCCCGGTTCGAACCCGAACAAGGCCTCGGCGACGTGATCCCACGTCGTTTCCCCGGTACGCAGGTCCCATCTCCAGGTTCCGAGCTGTCCTGCTACGAGGGCGAGCACGAGGTGGTCAGCAAGGTCAGTTGCCTGCTTCTTGAGCGCCCGCTGCTCACTCAGGTCCTCAGCGGCGCTCACCACGCCGATCACCTGACCGGCGCTATCGCGCAGCGGTGCGAGAAACGAGAACAGGTGTCTCGTGGTGCCGTCGGCCAGCTGCACGACTGACTCTCCGCTCCAGCGATCTCCGCTGAGCACCAGCGCCCTCAGCGCCTGAGCCCGCGCCCGATTCTCTTTCGAGACGATCGTGTCGTAGGCCGACCCGAGCACCTCCGTCCGACTTCGACCGAACGTGATTTCCGCTCGGCTGTTCCAACCGACAATCCGTCCATTGAGGTCCGACACGACCACGGCACGTGGAAGCGCGTCGAGCACCCACGAGCCAACCTGATCGAGGTCAAACGTATCGACTTCCTCGTCCTGTGAGCGTTTGTTCTTGCGCATCTGTTGGTCTGCCGATCACTCTGTTGAACGCCGGCGAACGGAGAATCGACGTACGTGAAAGTCGACGCCGACAGCAACGTAGTCGTCGAATCATCGACGAGGCGCTCCGCTTCTGCGAACTTCT
>JANPDB010000035.1:0-2582 GCA_031431255.1 Acidimicrobiia bacterium
GCCGGTGTCCTGCACGACCACCGGGCGGCCTGCGGCCAGGTAGCACGCCGACCGGCAGCTGAACCAACCGGGCCGTCCGGTCACGTAACCGTTCTTCGCCACGCTCCACTCGGCCCTTGACGACTCAATGTAGCCACGATACGAGTCCAGATCGGAGCACGCGATCAGCGGATCGACCACGTTCCAGCCGTGACGCCGAAGTCGGTCGATCGGTGCGGTCGGCTTGTTGCGTCGCTCGGTCCGCTTGACCGCCACCTCGAATTCGACGTCAGGAAGCCGCCCGGGAAGGTCGATGAAGCGTTCGAACTCGACGTTCTTCTGACCATAGGTCTTGCCCTCGTACTTCAGCGCAGCGTATGAGGCCCAGTTCATGATCGTCGTGTAGGCGGCGCGGGCCGGGGTCGCAGGATTCCACTGGTCGAGAAGCACCGGTTGCCGCGTGGGCCGCCACTGGAACCCACCGTTCGGCAACGACGTGTCGAGGCACTCACCGAAGCTGAAATGCAGATCGTGACTCGCCACCCGCCGTTCGAACAGGCGACTGCCGGCAAGGAGCTTGATCTGCGTGAACACCGGGTCGGAGTCGACATATACGAGACGACGGACGCTGCGGTAACGCCAAGGTTGGAAGACCGTGCCGGAGATATTGAGCAGGATGTCGGCCGACGCGATGACGTCTCGTCTGCGTTCTTCGTCCACGCCGAACCATTCGTTGCCGATCGGGCAGCGGTACATCCAGCGATCGGACATCTCGAAGCGTTGCATGACCTCGGCGACCCGCGACACGTTGGCGCGGCAATCGTGAACCTCGGAGGCACGGCCGCCAGGCCCCGACGCGTCGTACGGCCACTCCCCGGAGTCCTCGAGGTACCAGACATCGTGGCCGAGCCTGGCCAGCCCCACGGGGTACTGCACGTAGTCCCACGTCACACCGCCCAGCGGATGTTGCCCGATGAGACCGGTGACGATGATGCGCAGCGCCGCCGTCATGACCGCCACCCGTTGAGCCGGTCCACGACGGCGTACAGGTGCTCGAAGCGGGGGCCGACCTTGTCGAGCGCCGTCCATTCCGGACGGTCGCCCAACCACCGCAGATCCCAGTACAGACGGGCGAGGTCGAGCCGACGAGGCTGTCCGGGCGCTGGTCGCTCACATCGTGCGGCGACGTATGCGGTCGCGGCGCGATGCGCGATCGCGATCGGCCACTTGTCGAGAAGGGCCACGACGTCGATCTCGCCGAGGGCGACGGCGGTGGACTGCCAGTCGACCGGATACACCTGCCCGTCGCGGAACAGCACGTTGCTCGGCGTGAGCTCCCCGTGGATAACGCTGGGCGGCGCATCCGAGAGCTCCGCCAGCAGCGGCTCGCAGGCATTCGCCAGTTCGCAGAGCCACGGGAGGCGAGCGGACCAAGGGCCGGCGTAAGCGACAGTCCTGTCTAGCCAACCCCGGTAGTACTGCCGGTCGTACCGCAGCGAGCTCGTCGTAGTCGCAGCGTCGTCGTGCCAACGTTGGAACGTGCCGATCCAGGTAGCAGTAAGAACCAGAGCTTCTTCCGGATCCGGTGCTTCGTCGAGCTCCACGGCTCCCTCCAGGTGCTCGATGAGCAACCATGCGGACCCGCGGTCGTCGAGGTGAGTGCCATAGAACCGAGGGGCGCTGAGACCGGTGGGCATCACCAGCTCGCGGTAGGCGCGGGCCTCCTCCTCGAGCGGGCCCCGGTGACCGTGCGCTGTGGCCTGGGCCCGGTTGCCGCCGTACTTTACATGCACGCTTCCGATCGACCCGTCCTCGCAGCGGTAAGTGACCACGTCCGCCGGGTACGTCGATGCGTACCGATGAGGCCGGCGCCCAACGACGACGACGGGGCACAGCTCCTCGCGCTCCGGCGAAGACTCCAGCAGCGACTCGAGCACCGATTCGAGCACCGATTCGGCTACCGGATCGGCGGCATTCATGACGACGTCCGAGTGGCGACGTCAAGCAGGTCGGCGAGCACCCGCCGGGCATCGAAGTACTCCGCGGCCAGAGCGCGTGCTGCCTTGGCATGACGACCAAGATCGGCTTCGACGGCTTCGAGGGCGGCGACCGCCTCGGCGAAGTCGTTGAAGCACAAGAGCCCCTCGCCGACGGGAAGGAGCTCGGAGAAACCGGTGTCCTGGACGATCACGGGCCGGCCGGCTGCGAGGTAGCACGCGGATCGGTCGCTGAACCACCCCGATCTTGCCCGCACATAGGCCTGCTTGGCCACACTCCATTCGGCGCGCGAGCCGTTGATGAACGACTGATATCGCGCCGCTCCCGCGCAGGCGTCGACGGCATCGACCACGTGCCACCCGGCCTGTTCGAGCACCACCGAGAGCTCGACGGGCGAGCGATCGTCGTCGCTGCCCGGCAGGCTTCCCTTCGACGTGCCGCGCATGGCCACGACGAACGCCATACCAACCTCTTTCGGCAACGACAGGAATCGGGCGAACTCGACGTCCTTCTGGCCGTAGCTCACCCCTTCGAACTCGACGGGTGCGTAGCTCGACCAGTTCATGATCGTGGTGTAGGAACCGCGCGCCTCGTCTACGGGGTGC
>JANPDB010000036.1:0-2950 GCA_031431255.1 Acidimicrobiia bacterium
CACCTTCCGGGTCCTCGCCCAGTCCGGCAGCACGCAGAGCGCGCCGACGATTCGCACCTGGTCGATCGACGCGACCCGTCCGACCGTCGCCTCCATCACCCGGCTCGACCCGCCTTCGGTCACCGCGGCGTTCGGCACGGTCCGCTGGCTGGTCTCGTTCAGCGAGCCCGTCGTGAACGTGGGCCTCGCCAACTTCTCCCTCGCCGCAACCGGTCTCGGCGGTCCGCCGGCCCTGCTCTCGATCAGCCCGAACGCCGGGCCCTCCACGGCGTACACCGTGAGCGCCACCAGCGGCCCCGGAACATCGAGTTCAAACCCCACGCTGCGCCTCGACCTCTCGAACACCGGCACCATCCGCGACGTCGCCGGCAACAACCTCAACGGCACCTTCACCGGCGCGACCTACACGTTCATCGCGACGTCCGTGCCGGCCTTCATCTCCCTCACGATGATCAACGGATCGACCACAGTGAACGGGTCCACCATTGTCTTCCCCCTCACGACGAACGTGCAGGTGAGCTCCATCGGCGGCTCCTGCGCCATGCTCCCCGGCAGCAACGCCACGGTCTCCGTCTCGATCACCGGACCGACCAACCGCACCGGCACTGCACCCTGCACCAGCGGCACCTGGGTGTTCGCGCTGAGCCCGGTGCTGCGCAACTCGCCGCCCGGCATCGATGACGGCAACTACACGGTCACGGCTACCCAGGGCAACGGGTCGAACGTAGCGACGACCGGCCCCCGGGTGCTCACCCTCGCCACGTTGCCGTTCACCGTCAACGGCAACGCGGTCTCCGTGCTGCGGCCCGGCAGCGTCAGCGACCTCATCCTCACGGTCTACAACCCGTACAACTTCTCGATCAGGATCGAATCGATCACGGTCGCGTTCTCCGGACCGAGTGCGTGCGACGGACCGACGAACTTCACCGTGTCGAGGGTGTTCACCCCACCGCCCGGTGGCCTGATCGTGGGTCCCGGCAGCACCACGCTTGCACCCGCCGTCGCACCGCAGATCCAGATGCGCAACCTCAACGTCGCACAGGACGCCTGCAAGACGTCATCGATCACGCTCACCTATACCGGATTGGCTTCCCGTCCATGAAGAAGATCCCCCTTCTGCGAGCAATGGGCTCCATGAACCGCCGGTCCCGATTGGCCGTCTTCGTCGCGACGGTCGTCGGCGCCGGAGTTGTCAGCTCGCTCGCCTTCGCGTACTTCACGGCCACGGGCAGCGGTACGGCGACCGCCAATGTCGCCGACCTGGACAGGCCGACCAACGTCGTGGCATCCGCAACCTTCAGCACGGTCAACGTGTCCTGGAGTGCTGCCTTGGCGCCGGGCGGCGGCCCGGTCGACGGCTACTTCGTCACCCGCTACCCGGGTGTCCTGGCCTGTGGCTCGCCGGGGTCACCGATCACCGCGCTCAGCTGCAACGAAGCCCTCGTGCCCGATGGTACGTACACCTACAAGGTGACCGCGGTCTTCCGTTCCTGGACCTCTCAGAGCGACCCGAGCAACTCCGTCACAGTGGTCGGCGACAGCACCAAGCCGACAGCGACGGTGACCTTCCCCGTCAACAACACGACGTACAGCGCGAGTACCTATCCCGCCGGCTGCGCGACGACACCGGCACAGGACATCTGCGGCAGCGCATCCGATGCCTCGGGAATCAGCGCTGTGCGCGTGTCGATCCGAAAGGGCGCCGGCCTGTACTGGGACGGGTCGGCCTTCGCGTCAGGCACCGAGGTCTTCCAGGCGCCGACCCTCTCGGCCCCGGGGACCACTCGGACCTGGTCCTACCCGTTGCCGATCAGCGTCGACGATCAGTACACGATCAACGTCCAGGCGACGGACAGCACGGGCAACGCCCAGACCGGAACGGAGTACGCCGCGACCGCGACGTTCACGTACGACACGACGGGACCTGCCGCGCCGATCTCTGTCAGCCTCGCGAACGGTGGTGGCGCGGCCAACGCCTACATCAACTCGTCCAACGCCTCGAGCGTCAACATCGACGTCGCCGTCGCCGCCTCCTCCGTCGACACCGACACCGTGGAACTCGAAGTCACCGATGGGGTTAACACCCTGCTCGTTTCCCGCCAATCGACCGACGGCGCCGGGACCGTGAGCTTCACCCCGCTCAACCTCTTCACGTTCAACGACGGGCCGATCACCTTCCGCGCCACCGCCAGGGACGCAGTGGCGAACACCTCCTTGGCCGCGCCGACGCTTACGAGGACGAAGGACACCGTCGCTCCGGCGACCCCGAGCTCGGTCAGCATCGCCAACGGCGGGGGTGCGGCCAACGCGTACATCAACGACTCCAATAAGGCGTCGGTCAACTACTCGGTCTCCGTGCCGTCGGGCCCCACGAACTCGGCAACCGACACGATCACCGTCTCCCTCACCGGCGGCGCCACGGTCACCGGCAGCACGGCGAGCAACCCCGGCACGACGGTGACTGTCACCGGCATCGACGCAACGAGCCTCACCGACGGCTCCGTGGCCGTGAGCGCCACCGCACGGGACCTCGCCGGCAACACTTCCTCGGCAGCGACGGCGACCACACCCAAGGACGTGGTCAGTCCCGTCACCACCGACGACACCGCGACGATCGGTGCCGGACCGTTCACTACGAACAAGACCGTCACGCTCACCCCGACCGACACGGGCGGCTCCGGCGTGGCGACGACGTATTCCACGACCAACGGCTCGACCCCGACAACCGCCTCTCCGACCGGCACGATCGTCACGCTCAACACCGACGGCACCTTCACCGTCAAGTACTTCAGCGTCGACACCGCGGGTAACACCGAAGCTGTCAAGACCGCCGGGACCGCTATCACCATCGACAAGACCGCACCGACCGTCACCGCCGTCCGCGCCTCGACCGACCCGACGAACGCCACCAGCGTGACCTGGACCGTGACCTACAGCGAACCCGTCACCG
>JANPDB010000037.1:0-2817 GCA_031431255.1 Acidimicrobiia bacterium
GAAGCCCTCGTGCTCGCCCGGATCACCGGCAACGAAGACGCCGTCCGGGAACGAATCGAAGAGATCTCGCCCCGCTTCACCCGGGCCGGACCGGATGCCCCGCTTTCCGTCGAGGTCACCGGCCAGGCTGAGGTGTTCCGCCAAGTCGGTTCCACCATCGAAGCCGACTTGAAGCGCGCCGAGATGATTGCCCTGCCCGTCACCTTGATCCTGCTCGTCCTCATCTTCGGCGGGCTCATCGCTGCAGGCCTTCCGCTTTTCGTAGGTGGACTTACGGTTGTCGGAACGTTCGCGGTTCTGCAGATCATCAACTCGTTCACCGACGTATCGATCTTCGCCTTGAACCTCACCACCGCCCTCGGTCTCGGTTTGGCGATCGACTATGCGCTGTTCATGGTCTCGCGCTACCGAGAGGAGCTGCAGGCCGGGTGGCCGGTCGCCGACGCCGTTGTGCGAACGATGCGAACGGCCGGACGCACAGTCGTGTTCTCGGCGGCAACCGTTGCCATCTCGCTCTCGTCGCTGCTGGTCTTCAACCAGGCGTTCCTGCGCAGCTTCGCCTACGCCGGTGTCGCTGTCGCCGCCATCGCCGCTCTGTCCTCCGTCGTCGTTCTGCCCGCCCTGCTCGCCGTGCTCGGACATCGGGTCGACTCGCTGTCGTTCCGCAAGCCGCGACCCGTTTCCGTGGGTGAAGCGACTGACGGCTTCTGGCACCGGCTGGCCATGGCCGTGATGCGCCGACCGGGACGAGTTGCCGTCGGCGCATCGTTGGCACTCCTGCTCCTCGGTGCTCCGTTCCTGCATGTGAACCTGTCGCTCTCCGACCACCGCGTCCTGCCCGAGAGCGCCACGGCCCGGACCGCGCTCGATCGCATCGCCAGAGACTTCGGTTCACGTGAGAACGGCGCCGCCGAAGTGATCATTCCCTCAGTCGACCCTCTCGCTCGTGCTGTCGATATCGAGACGTACGCGGCGTCGCTCTCCATGGTCCGCGACGTCGCCCGCGTGGACGGGGCAGCCGGTAGTTGGGTGGCCGGGAAGAAGGTCGCACCAGCAAACCCGGCGAGCGCCCGCTTCGTCGCGGCGTCGAGCACGTGGCTCTCGGTCGTCCCGAACGTCGAACCCGTCTCCGACGCCGGAGCAACGATGGTCAAGGCAATCCGCGCTGTCGACGCTCCGTTCGACACCAAGGTCGGCGGGCCGTCTGCCGAACTCGTCGACTCGAAGTCGTCGCTGTTCGCCCGGCTTCCCTGGGCAGGCGGCATCATCGCCGTCGTCACCTTCGTCCTCCTGTTCCTGATGTTCGGCGGGCTCCTCGTCCCCCTCAAGGCGCTGCTGCTCAACATCCTCAGCCTGAGTGCCACGTTCGGAGCCATGGTCTGGATCTTCCAGGAGGGTCACCTCTCGGGCGTCCTCGACTTCACCGCAACGGGAACCCTCGATGCCACCACACCGATACTGATGTTCTGCATCGCGTTCGGCCTCTCCATGGACTACGAGGTGTTCCTGCTCTCACGGATCAAAGAGGAACACGACCGAACTGGCGACAACACGAAGTCGGTCGCCCTGGGTCTCGAGCGCACGGGCCGGATCGTCACGGCGGCGGCCCTACTCATCGCCATCGTCTTCGTCGCCTTCGCCACTTCGGGGATCAGTTTCATCAAGCTGTTCGGTCTCGGGCTTGCCCTTGCCGTCCTCATCGACGCCTTCGTGATCCGGGCCACCTTGGTACCGGCGTTCATGCGCCTCGCCGGCGAAGCGAACTGGTGGGCGCCTGCCCCGCTGCGTCGCCTCCAGCAGCGGATCGGTCTGAGCGAACACGTCGATCTCGAGGAGTTTCCCCCGTCGCTCGCCGCCGACCTCCCGGTCAAGCGTCCGGCGATGGTCGGCTGAGGCCGCGGGTGAAGTTGATTGACATGGCGACAGGGTCCAGTTGGCCTGACAGCGCTACGGTAGTGACGTTCGTCTCACCTTCAGGACCCTGCCCATGCCGACTCCATCTGCGCTCGCGAACGCGAGCACCCCGGTGAAACGTATCCGTGCGCGTCGCGGCGAAGGCGAACGACTCCGTGAGGAGATCCTCGACGCCGCCGAGAGGCTCCTCGTCGAAACGGCCGATGCGGATGCCGTGTCGATCCGCGCCATCAGCCAGACCGTCGGCGTCACGGCACCGTCGATCTACCGGCACTTCGAGGACAAGGACGCCCTTGTGCTCGCGGTGTGCGAGCGGGCCTATGACCGGTTCGGTGATTTCCTCGACGAGAAGGCAGCCGACGGCGATGGTCCGCTCGGCGCGATCATGGCCCGGGCCATGGCCTACGTGCACTTCGCGCTGGCCAATCCCGGGCAGTATCGGGTGCTGTTCATGACCCCCGGCAGTCACAAGCACCCCGACATGACGGACGCGCACTCCTTCGACATGGCCGTGTCCAAGATGAAAGGACTGGTGAGCCTGGTCGAATCCGTCGAGGACGCAATCGCCGCCGGGATGATTCGGCCGGCTGCCTCGGCGCTCGAGCTGTCGATCATGTTGTGGTCGCAGGTCCACGGCATCGTGTCGCTTCGGATCGCCCATCCCGAAATGCCGTGGCCGCCGGCTGAGGATCAGGTGAACCTGATGTTCGACTGTCTGTCGATTGGTATGTGCACGATGGAAGCGGTCATGACGCTGGGGAAGCAGCCGGCCCGCTCGAGCGCTCCCTGACCACCGCAAGCCGCGGCGAATCGGCGAGGGCCGCCAGAAGCGCCTGCTGCTCACCGGCTTCCGGCCCGGCCATCGGGCGGTGTCGAGCGATCGTGTCCAGCGCGTCGTCAAGA
>JANPDB010000038.1:0-3116 GCA_031431255.1 Acidimicrobiia bacterium
GACATCGAAGGAACGATCACCACGGCCGGTTGTGTCGCGGTGGAACGCCGAGCCGTGCCGGCCCCCGCCGACGCGGTGTCGCTTCGCGGCATCCGAGAGGCTGAGGCCGACGGCCGTGCGTCGATCGTGGGCAAGACCAACCTGCACGAGTTGGCCTTCGGCGCGGATGGCATCAACCCCGCGTTCGGCACCCCGGTGAACCCGATCGACGAAAAGCGGATACCCGGCGGATCCTCGAGCGGAACCGCCGTCGCCGTCGCCAACCACGAAGCCGACCTGGGCATCGGGAGTGACACCGGCGGATCGATCCGCATTCCCGCCGCCTGTTGCGGAATCGTTGGCCTCAAGACGACGTGGGACCGTGTTCCCGTCCGCGGCTGCTGGCCGCTCGCTCCATTCCTCGACACCATCGGGCCGCTCGCCCGGACGGTTTCCGAGGTGATCGTCGGGATGGACATGATCGAGGCCGGCTTCGTGGAGGAAGTTTCCGCCGCAGGTACCCGGATGAACCGTCGGATCGGACGCGTCGTCGGCCGACTCGCCGAGGTGGCCCCCGTGGTCCAGGCCGCCGTCGACGCCACCCTCGATCGGTTCCGGTCGGAGTGTGGAGTCGAGATCGTCGACGTGGAGATTCCGGGCTGGGAGGCCGCCCACGCGGCGGGGCTCACGGTGCTCCTCGGTGAGGCTTGGCGGTCCAATCGTGACCTGCTTCGAGGGTCAGGTGTCGGCGACGACGTCGCGGCCCGTCTCCGGCTCGGGGAGCATGTGAGCCCTGACGCTCTCGTGCTGGCAAGGGCCGAACGGGCGACCATCACGGAGGAACTCCGCGCGCTTATGAGAACGCATCGACTCGACGTGCTCGCCCTGCCGACGATGCCGACACTCGCCCCGCTGCTCGGCGATGTCGCGAACTCATCGCTGACTGCGCTCACCCGTCTCGCGAACATTTCCGGGTCGCCGGCGATCGCCATGCCGGCCGCGGTTCCCGCAAGCGCGCGACAGCCGACCACCGCCCATCTCCCGGCCTCACTCCAACTCGTCGGACTCCCCGGAGACGACGCTCTAGTGTGCGCCGTCGCGTCGCTCCTGCCATGAACCGGACGCGCAGCCTCAGCGAAGGTGATGCCGCGTCGGTGCGTAGATAGCGTCGGCGGTGAGCAGACGCAATCGCCGGATCTCTTCGTCGACCGCCTCCATGCGTTGCTCGACCGATCCGGACACGAGGATCCACGGCTCACGGCGCTGGATCGACAACACATCGATGAAGCGCCGGTGCATGGCCGAACGAGTGTCGGCACCGAGCCGGATCGCATCGCGCTCCCACGGGATGTCGGTATCGCAGAGCACGAACAGGTCATAGGTCCGCATACGACCGAGCCGGTCCACCACCTTGGACGAAGAACCCTGGTAGCGCTCGTGCCACAAGGCCGTCGTCATGGCGTCGGTGTCGCAGAAGAACAGTGGTCCGGCGCCGATCGCCGCTTCATCTTCGAGCCGCTGCTGCTCCTCGGCGATCCGAACGAAGTCTTCCGTCGTCCAATGGTCATTGGTCCCGGCATCCTTCTTGGCGATCGTGTAGTCACGGCCGTACTCGCCGACCCCCTTGGTCCCGTGGCGTTCACTCATGGCCCGGACCAGCGTGGTCTTCCCCGTCGACTCTGCGCCGACGACGCACACTCGCGTCGTCAGTGCACCCTGCACGACGGGGTGGAGCACAGACCACGCCGACACAGGATCGTGGCGAGCCGCCTCGGCCTGCGCTCCACCCGGAACGGACTGACATCGCCGAGCATCGAACGCTGCCGCAGAAACGACCGTGTACGTCGGATGGGCCGAACGAAGCCAGCGGACTCGAACGTCGACGGAGAGCGGCGGGTCCGTTCGACGGCGGCGGCCGACGACCAGGGTGGTCGGGTCAACCTCGGCGTGCCGACACAGGAACTCGTGCTGAGCGAGGACCGGCGGGACGAACGCATCATGCCAACAGACCACCGAGTTCTCCGCTACCTCAGGAAGGATTGCCGAGCATCGGCGTCGGCGGAACCGCCTTCGCCAACAGTTCGTCGACGATCGGACCAAGGGTGCTCGGGTCGAGGAAGTCGTCGGTCGGCTTCACGAACGGACCGCGACTCCAGCCTTCGGCGATCCCGAGGATTCCCGACGATGCTTCGAACACCCGACCGGTCACGTGCTTGGCCTGGGGAGAGGCAAGCCAGGTGACAATCGGCGACACCCAGTGCGGGCCGCGAGCGTCTCGCTCTTCTTCGGTCAGTTCCACATTCCCGCCGAGCCCTTCCGTCATGCGGGTGAGCGCAATCGGAGCAACGGCATTCACGGTCACACCGAATCGGGCGAGCTCACGCGAGGCGATGATGGTGAACGCCGCGATCCCGGCCTTCGCCGCTCCGTAGTTCGTCTGTCCGACGTTGCCGTAGATGCCCGAAACCGACGACGTGTTGATGATGCGGCCATCGACCTCGTTGCCTGCCTTCGACTGCTCACGCCAGTACACGCCAGCGTGGCGAGCGGGGGCAAATGTACCCTTGAGGTGTACGTCGATGACCGCGTCCCATTCCGCCTCGGTCATGTTGACGAGCAGTCGGTCACGAAGGATTCCGGCGTTGTTGACCAGGATGTCCAGGCGACCGAACGCGTCAACGGCAGCGTCGATCATTCGCTTCGCCCCCTCGAACGAACTTACGCTCTCGCCGTTGGCGATGGCCTCGCCGCCGAACGACCGGATCTCCTCGACGACCTCCTGCGCCGGAGTGAGCGAGCCTTCCCCCGTGCCGTCGATGGTGCCACCGAGATCGTTGACCACGACCTTCGCGCCCTGATGGGCGAGTGCAAGCGCGTGACACCTTCCGATGCCACGTCCGGCGCCGGTCACGATTGCCACACGTCCTTCGTTGATTCGAGCCATGCGTCGCAGTCTTTCGTTCCCGACCCGTGCACGCCAACCGTGCACGCCAACCCTGCGCACCAGCAGGACCGCTACGGTCGTCGGCATGGAACTTTCCGCAGGCGCTGTGCGTGTGCTCGGGTGTCTGGTCGAGAAGCAGATGACGACCCCGGACGTGTATCCGATGTCGCTCAACGGCATCGTCACGGCCGCG
>JANPDB010000039.1:0-7806 GCA_031431255.1 Acidimicrobiia bacterium
TAGCCGAACAGCGCGAGGTTGCTGGTTTCGGTGCGGAGCAGTTCGGCCCGCGCGACCTCGGGGCTCACCCAGGCGCTGACAAGATCAGCGAAGGCGTCTTCCGTCGCGGCGAAATGATCCTCGTTGTGCCACAGCGTGTCGTCGGCGTCGATGCCGATGGCCGCAATCTTCATGCACCGATTGTCGGCCATCGCCGATGAGAAGATGAGGATGAATACATCGACGTGCCGGTCGGGCGCCGCCGAGGCCGATCGGGGTCCGGGGCGAAAGCGAGCCCCTCAGCCCTGGCGAGCGGCTCGGGCGGCCAGTTCCTGGGGTCCGTTCGACGGGTAGCCGTGACCTGAGCGGACAACCGTCGCCCAGGACGCGAGGATCGAGGTGACGGTTGCGGCGTCGTCGCCCAATGCCCGCATGAACGGGGCGGTTTGGTCATCTGTAGCTTGCTCGATCCGCTCGCGGAGGTCCCGGCCGGCCGCAGTCATCGAGGTCTGGTCGACCAACCCGGCCACACGCAGCCGCTCCAAACCTTCGTCGAGGTGGTCGTCGGTCCAGGCTCTTGTGCGGACATACGACTTGAACGGCAGGCCCCAATAGCGCTCGGTCAGCAGGCCGATCTCGACAGCATCGAGCCCGGCCGAGATCCACGAGGCAGTGTGGGAATCCCCACGGAACTCACGCAGAGCATCTCCGTAGACGAACACCCGCCCCAGGGCATCACTCGGCGGCGGCATGCTGATCGTGCCGGCGAACAGTGGACGGCCTTCCGGGCGGCACGCCTCGACCGCCCGGGCCAGCGCGATCGCAACGATGCGGGTTCCATCGGGTTCGGGACCCAGAAGCCGTCGGAGTTGCGCGACGGCACCGTCATGTCGGGCCTCACGGATTGTCGCGGCGTCGGTCTTCGTCCAGCCGAAGGAGACAGACGCGATCACGGCGTCCGGGTTGAACACCCCGAACGCCGACGCAACCACCTGGCCGCAAACCTGGCCGAGGAGCGATCCTCGACTCGTGAAGTACGCCGGGCCGTCGGGCAGCGCCACGCCGTTCATGACCCGCGCCGACGGGGCGAACCCGAGGGCGGCGTAGTGCGTATGGCACTCGGGGGAGAAGTAGACCTGCCCGATCACCGGCTCCAACGCGCCCGACAGTGCCCGTGAGGCGGCGCGGAGGGCTTCGGAGGCAGCGGAAGGCACGAGCCAGAGTGTGGCCGCCCCAGTCGTCCTGCGACAACCCGAGGGACGACGCGAGATTCGGGGCGGCTGACGACGGTTGGACCGGCCGGCGAGATCACCACCGGTAACCGTGTGTCGTCAACCGGCCCAGGTGCGCGGCCAGTTGCGCGTTCTTCGTGCCCAGCGGTCAGGCGACCTGCGCGGCCGCTTCCCGGTCTGCGGCAACGGCATCGAGGGAGGCGTACTCGTCGTCGGTGTCGGCCCAGTGCTCGTATTCGATCACGCCCATCTCGGTCCACTTCTGGCGCAACCAGCCGTCGCCGGCATCGAGCAGGCCGAGCTTGCGGCAGTTCGGGACGATCTTGGAGAACAGCAGCTTCTGGAAGTCCTTGTACTCATTGGGGATCTCGAGCTGGATCTTCACCATCTTGTGCACATCGACGCCCATGCGCTCCCAGACCTCCTGCTGGAGGAAGCGGTCTCGCATCCGGATGCCGGCTTCGAAGGCGAACTCCTGCCGCTCGCGGATCTCCGCTGCGCTCATGCCGTCGTACGCCTCTTTCAGCGAGATGACGCCGAACGCGACGTGGCGGGCCTCGTCGCTCATCACGTAACGCAGCAACTGCTTGAGGAGGGGCTCTTCGATGAGCAGGTGCATGAACCCGAAGGCGGCGAGGGCGAGGCCCTCGACCATGATCTGCATGCCGAGGTAGGTCATGTCCCAACGGCTGTCGCGGATGATGTCGTTGAGCAGGGCCTCGAGGTGGGCATTGATCGGGTACGTGCCGCTGAGCTTGGTCAGCAGGTACTTGGCGAACACTTCGACGTGGCGGGCTTCGTCGACGACCTGCGTGGCGGCGAACAGCTTGGCGTCGTACCACGGGACGGTCTCGGTGATGCGGGCGGTGCAGATCAGCGCGCCCTGCTCACCGTGCAGGAACTGCGAGAGCCTCCAGCGCTGCCCTTCCATGGCGAGCTCGGTCCACTGCTTGTCGGTCCACCCCTTGAACAGGCCTTCTTCCTGCGCGCGATCACGGATCCAACCGTCGCCCGGCGCAACGGTGAGCAGTTGGCGGGCCGTCTTCTCCTCGTCGACGTCGATCGACCAATCGAGGTCCTTCTCGCCGTCCCACTGGCTGCCCTTGGCCTTCTCGTAGAGCTTGTTGAGCGCAGGGCGCTCCGCTTTGCGGTAGTCCCACGTGAACAGCGCGTCGTAGTGCGACTGTACCGAGCTGAGCTCGGCCTCCATGTCCCGGTTGGTGAGGGCCATGATCGACTCGACGTCGTTCACATCGCCGCGGAGGCGCTCCCGATCGGTGAGATACGTTTCGACGTCGAGGGCCATTGGAGCCCCTTTCGGGGGGAGAAGAAATCCGAGTGATTGCTCAGGTTAGTCTGCCGGGGTGACCTGGATCACGTCAACCACTTCGCGGATTGGCTATCGGCCACTTCCTGGTTGCCCTTGACAGGACCTGGCACTCTGGACGGGTGAGCTCCGAGCCCCCGGTGCGTCGACGCACTGGCACCGCCACGCCCGTAGGCGGAGGGATCGACGGTGCGCTGCGACGACGTCCCCGTCAGGCGAGGGCCCAGGAACGGGTGGAGCGGATTCTCGACGCGGCTGAGCAGGTGTTCGCCGAGGTGGGCTTCGGTGCGGCCACGACGAACCAGATCGCCCTCCAGGCGGGGACGAGCATCGGATCGCTCTACGAGTTCTTCCCGAACAAGGAGGCGCTCGCCCGATCCCTGGCGGATCGCTACGTGGCCCAGATCGCCCCGGTCTACGAGACGCTCCTCGTCGATGAACCGACGCTCCTGGGCTCGGAGCTGGTGATCGGGATCATCGAGTCCTTCGACCGGTACTTCCGCGAGCACCCTGGTGCCGTCCCGCTGCTCAACGGCCGTCTCACGTCGGCGGAACTGCTGGCCGCCGGCGAGCAACTCCAGGCGGCCATGGTCTCCGGGATCGACCGCCTCCTCGCCGTGCGCCGGCCCGACGTGCAGGCCGAGCATCGGGTCACGGTCGCCGCGATCATCGCCGACGTGATCAGGTCGATGCTGGTGATGGCCGATTCGGTTCCCCTCAGCCGGCGACGGGTGATCGTCCGCGAGACCGAGCGAATGATCATCGGGTACCTGACCGAGACGCTCGGGGAACCGCCCGCTGCGTTCAGCGCGAAGTTGCGACGTCAGCCGAGCGCGGCGGCGAGAAGCTCGAAGACCTGATCTCCGCAAAGAGCTCGCAGCTCGGGTTCGAGCTCCTGCCAGGCAGGCCGGGTGCCGACGTTGTGCGGATCCTGACGAGAGGAGTCGGCATCGCCGAAGCCTTCGGTGCACCACCAATGCAGCGGCTCGCCATCGGTGCCGAAGTCGAGACGCTCCCAGCGTCGGACGGTGGTGGTGCGGTGATCGTCGCTGAAGTCCTCGTCGATCCGCAAAGGCAGTTGCCAGCAGACGTTGGGCTTGCGACGTAGGGCATTGATCCCGTCGGCGATCGCCCTGGCATGGAGCGCACACCCCGGACCGGTGGAAAATCCGGGTCGATTGAGAAATATGCAGCCACCATCGACAACGCGGGTGAATATTTCCCCATTTGGCTTCCGTTTCCACCAGTTCTTCCGTTTGGCGTGACGGGCGAACTGCCATTCATCGTCGGTGAGTTCTTTCGCTGCACTGGCGACAACGCCGAAGTCCTCGGCGTCGGTGATCCCGGCGCCGTACGTGCAGCAACCGTCGAAGCGACCCGGGTCCTGGGTCGGATGGATTCCACGGCAGCCGGACCCGAACGAGCACCGCCATTTACTTCGGAGAAAGGCCCCGTCGAAGCGCCAAAGTCGGTCGTCGTCGGGGACGAGGACCCATTTCGCCTGCAGAGCGACTGGAACCGCGGTCATTCGCGGCGCTCGAGCACCTTGAGGCCGAGGCACAGCACACATGCGCCGACGAAGGCGACGAACGCCGATCCGAGGTTGAAGCGGAGAATCGGTTTTGATCCCACGAAGGAGAACAAGGCGCCGCCGATGAATGCACCGATGATGCCAACCACCATCGAGAACAGACATCCCCGTTTTTGGAATCCGGTGACGGTTTGTGCAAAAGATCCCGCAATGAGTCCGAGAATGATCCAACCCAATACATTCATGAGTAGTCGTTTCCTCTTGCTGGTAGGATTGGTGGAATGTCCGACACTACGCAATCCGCCGATCTCGCAGAGCAGGCCGTACGTCGGTACCTGGAGTTCCTAGCCGATCCTTCGTCGGCCGTTGACGGCGGCCGCGTCGCTGAGCTCGAGGCGGCTCTTGCCTCGTCGCATGACGTCATCGCCAAGCTGAAGCTTCACGGGGAACTCGAACGGGCCCGGCAAGGCGACGTCGCCGAACTCCGGTCGGCCTTCGCCCGCCATGCCCGGGCATGGGCACAGCGCAACGATGTCAGCGTCGAGGCGTTCCGCGCCCTCGGTGTCAGCGACATCGCCCTTGCCGAGTCCGGTTTCGACCTCGGCAGAAGCGTCGCGAGCCGGGCCAAGAGTGCCCCGGTGGCACGAGCCGCCCGCGCCCAACGATCGAGCAACGTCTCGGCGAAGACGATCCGTGAGGCGATCCTCGGACGCACCGGGACGTTCACGCTGGCCCGGGTGATGGCCGAGGCCGGTGGGTCGCCCGGCACGATCCGTAAGGTTGTCGACGAACTCGAGGCCGGCGGTCTCGTCCGCAACGAGGGTGCCGACCCGCACCACTCCGGCCGCGGCCGCTCCCCGCATCTCTTTCGCGTGCTCTAGCGCTGCCGCCGTCGCCGCCATGTCCGCACCGGTCTGACCCCGCGGCATCGTTCGCCGGGCGGACGCGCCTCCTCCCGGAGAACGACGACAGCTCGACCGATGCCCCGTACGCTGGGGCGATGCGAAGGTGGATGTGCCGGCACGAGACCCTCGTCGACGCAGCCATCGCCGCGGCGTTCATCGTCATCGCGCTCGTCGTTGTTCGCCGCATTCCCGTCTCGGCCGATACGAGACCCCCGAACGGCTGGAACGACGTTCTGCTCGTGGCCGTGCTGGGTCCGATCGCGCTACGACGTCGGTACCCGATCGGTGCCTATATCGTCACGGCCGTTGCCGCTGTCGCGCTGTGGTCGATGAACAGCGTCGACGGGGGAAGCGCCGTAGGCGGAGTCTTCGTGACCTATGGCCTCGGCTTCTACGCCGACCGCAAGCGGGCTCTTCGGGTCTTCATCGTCGCCGCCACCGGTCTTTCGGCCGCCGCTGTACTTCTGGCGTTGACCCACGACACCGAAGGACGGTGGTTCCAGTGCGTGTCGCGCATCGCCGTCGTGCTCGGGCCGTACTTCTTCGGCGACGCCAAGCGCACTCGCAACGATCTCGTCGATTCACTGCGTGAACGGGCGCTGCGAGCCGAGGAGGACCGGGCCCGCGAAGCGAGCCAGGCCGTTGCCGATGAGCGTGCCCGGATAGCCCACGAACTGCACGATGTAGTCGCCCATTCGTTGAGCGTGATGGTGGTGCAGGCGACTGCCGGTCAGCGCCTCATCGCCCGGGACCCGGCACGGGCAGCGGAGTCGATTGCCAGCGTTGCCGATACCGGGCGGGAGGCCCTCGCCGAGATGAGACGGATCCTCGGCGTGCTCGACAACCGGCCCGAGAGTGACCAGGGCACGCACGAACTCGTCCCGCAACCGGGGCTGAGTGACATCGATGCGTTGATCGAACGCTGTCGCGGCGCGGGCATGCAGATCGATATGCACCGCAGCGGAGCCGATGTGTCGCTCGGCGCCGGGGTGGAGCTGGCCATCTACCGGATCATCCAGGAAGCGCTCACCAATGTTCTCAAGCACGCCGGAACGGCCCGCGTCACGCTGCAGCTTCTGATCGAGGACCCCGTGGTGATCGAAGTGGCCGATGATGGCCTCGGCCTTGCCGCCCCGAAGTCGCCCGACGGGCGGGGGCGCGGTGTGATCGGCATGCGAGCCCGTGTCGAGTCGGTGGGGGGCGAGTTCCACGCCGGTCCCCGTCCGGGCGGCGGGTTCGTCGTTCGCGCGGTGATTCCCCGGAACCCCGGCGCCGTCCGCGAAACGTCAGCAGCGAGCGGATCGGCCCGCCCATGACTGCGGTCATCCGCGTCGTGGTCGTCGACGATCAACGCCTGGTCCGCACGGGGTTCGCGGCAATCCTGTCGACGGAGGAAGGCATCGAAGTGGTCGGCGAGGCGTCGAATGGTGAGGAAGCACTTGCATTGGTCGATCGGACGCGGCCCGACGTCGTGCTCATGGACATCCGCATGCCGGTCATGGATGGGGTGGAGGCGACCACGCGCCTTGCCGGTCCTACGGTGGCGCGCCCGACGAAGGTGCTCATCCTGACCACGTTCGACATCGACGAACTCGTTTACAAAGCACTGCAGGCGGGCGCGTCCGGCTTCCTGCTCAAGGACGCCCCGCCGGAGGAGTTGGTTCGCGCGATACGGGTGATTGCGGCGGGCGAAGCTCTGCTCGCTCCTTCGGTGACCCGTCGGCTGCTCGACACGTTCGCCGGGCAGCGTGCGGCGAACGAGACGTCGCCGATCGCGCGCGAAGCCGTCGCTCGCCTCACCGATCGCGAGCGCGAAGTCCTTCTGCACATGGCGCGAGGCCTCTCCAACAGCGAAGTGGCCACGGCCATGTTCCTCGGCGAGACGACGGTGAAGACCTATGTGGGTCGCATCCTCTCGAAACTCGCGGCGCGCGACCGGGTGCAGGCGGTCGTGACGGCGTTCGACGCCGGACTTGTCGTCCCCGGGAAGGACTGAGACCGACCTGGGGTCCGCCCAGGAGACGATGCCGAATCCGCCTCGGGCAAGACGACGGATCGGGCCGCGTTGCTCACGATGGAGACATCAACGGCGCAACCGCCATCAAAAGAGTCTCGGAGGTCTCACCATGTCACTTGCCACACTTCCAACGTCGTCTTCCACCCTTCCCACCAACCCCCCGGAAGTCGCCGTGCAGGCGATCAACGCCACGAAGATCTACGGTCGGGGCGATACCGAGGTCCGGGCACTCGACGGCGTGAACGTCGCATTCCAGCGCGGCGAGCTCACCGCCATCATGGGGCCATCCGGTTCGGGCAAGTCGACCCTCATGCACTGTCTGGCCGGGCTCGACACCCTGAGTGATGGCGAAGTGTTTCTCGGCGATGCCGCCATCGGGTCGCTGTCGGAGAAGGCGCTGACGGCGTTGCGTCGTGACCGCATCGGGTTCGTGTTCCAGGCCTTCAATCTGATCCCGACGCTGAGCGCGATCGAGAACATCACGCTGCCGCTCGACCTGGCCGGCCGCACCGCCGACAAGGCGTGGCTGCAGCGGGTGATCGCCACGGTCGGTCTCGAGGACCGGCTGACCCATCGGCCGAGCGAACTCTCCGGTGGGCAGCAGCAGCGGGTCGCCGTCGCCCGCGCGTTGGCGGCCCGGCCCGACGTGGTGTTTGCCGATGAACCGACCGGCAACCTCGATAGCCGGGCCGGCAGCGAAGTGCTGAGCTTTCTCCGCTGGGCGGTGCGCGAGCACGGCCAGACGATCATCATGGTCACCCACGACCCGGTTGCCGCGTCGTACGCCGACCGCGTCGTGTTCCTCGCCGACGGCC
>JANPDB010000040.1:0-2934 GCA_031431255.1 Acidimicrobiia bacterium
ACGGCGAGCTGTCGGCCAGCCGCCGCGCCCGCCAGCACCGCAAGGTCGCCGAGGCGCTCGAAACCCGCCATGCCGGTGACCTCGACACCGTGATCGCTGATCTCGCCACCCACTGGGCCGAGGCATCAGCGGGCGGTGATCCGGGACGGGCCATCGACCTCGCTCGACGGGCCGGCGCGCAAGCCAACGAGCGGGGTGCATGGGAGAACGCCATCCGCTGGTACCAGAGCGCGCTCGAACTCATGGAAGATCAGCGCGCCTACGATATCGAGCGCCGCCACACACTGGTCGCTCTTGCCGGCGCGCAGGCCGACTCCGGAGCGATCGCCGGCGCCCGACGCACCGTCGTCCAATCAGCCCGCGCCGCCCTTGACGCCGGCGACATCGACACCGCGTGCGCGGCGCTCACCGTGTCGACGCGGGCGAGTTTCGGTGCGTTCGACCCTCCCGATCCCGAGAAGGTGGTGCTCCTGCTGGCGGCGTTGAGGACGCCCTCACTCGCACAGGCTCGGCGGGCTGACCTGCTGTCGGAGCTGGCCACCGAGCTGATCTTCGAAAACGACATCCCCGGCCGTCGCGGGGCGCTGACCGAGTTCTGGGAGGCACTGCCGTCGTTGTCTGCCGAGGACTGCGCTCGGCTGCTGCAGAACCCCGGGGCGCTTGGCCATGTTGCGCCTCGACAGCATCTCGAGTTCATGGGCGCCCAGGTGGATCGCGCGTTGCAGGTCGCCCGGCCCGATCAAGCCCGTTGGCTCCAGTTGAACCGATGTTTGGGCCACCTGGGGTGCGGCGAACGCGACCAGGCCAATGACGCACTACACGCGGCTCAGCGATTAATGGCCCGCGCACCGAGCCGCCTGCAATGGGTGCCGTACATGATTTCGACGATCTGCTGCGTGCTTGACGGCAATCTCGCCGCCGCTGCCGAGGCCGACCGGGAAGCGTTGCGCCTCTTGGAGCTCTGGGCCGTTCCGGAAGCGGCGAACTACCGGACGACCATGGGGATCATGATCGGTCGCGAACGGCGATCACTCGGCACCCTGCTCCGCCTCGCCGAAGTGATGGAAAGCATGGGGCCGCCCTCGACTCCGACCCACGCGCTCGCTGCCTTCATCCGCTTCTCGGCTGGAGAAATAGAATCGCCTCCTCGCGCCCTCGACCTCGTCCGCGTTGACGAGCTTGCCGACGACGCCGGTCATTCTGTTGTTGTCGCGCTCTGGAGTGAGATGGCCGCCGTCCTTGGAACCAACGAGCAACGGCGATCCTTCCTCGCGGTTCTGGAAACGCAAGCCGGAGTTCATCTGTTCGCGGGCGGGATCTACTTCGGGGCCGCTGACCGCCTTCGTGCACTCCTACTCGAACGGCTCGGCGAGCACGAGCATGCCGACATGCTCTTCGCCGACGCAGTTCGCCAGCACGAGGACTTCCGCACGCCCACGTGGGTCGCCCGCACCCGACTCGACTGGGCCGACTCACTCCTGCGCCGCGGTTCGTCCGACGCCGCCCGCACCCACCTCGCCGCCGCCGCCGACGCCCTCGGCGATCTCGACCTCCCCGACAACCAACTCCGCCTCGCCGAACTCCGCGCCCGGTGCGCTGCTTGCTGACCCCCGGCAGATCCAAACAGTCATCGAAGAAGACGCGCACTGACGACGACGCGTGGCGGGAGCCAGACGACGCGGTGCGCCGAATCGTGTCAGGCGCGTGAGATTCATTTATGAACTCGGAGGTCTCGACGGCCCCCGCATCGCCGCCCTTGCGAACACCGCACCCGAGCCGACGCTTGATCCGGTCGCTGTGACGTCAGCCGACGTTTTCTCTAGGTCGCGCGCAGCGTGCCCTATACCGATCCTCTACCGCCGTGCCGTCCAATGGTCGTACCCGACTAGGAAGGACGTGCACCCAAATGAACACCTTTATCGACGCCAACATCCCGAGCGTGAGCCCGATACCGGCAGCGAGGACGTCGAAGTCGCACAACCGGTTCCGCCGTGGACTGTCGTTCGTTGCGCTCGCGGCCCTCGCTGCACCACTGCTGAGCGCCCTACCTGCAAACCCGGCGGTGGCGGCGGCGCACAAGGCGACCAAGACGACAAAGCGGAAGGTCCCTCTGCCGGGCACGCCCTGCACGCAGCGGGGCGCGAACTACCCAGGGACAGCCCTCGATTGCGTCAACGTCCCAGCGAAGGGCCTGCAGTGGCGGGTGCGCGGCACGGTGCGGAACCCGTTCCGGCCCGGCGAATCCGTTGAGGTGTATTCCCTGGAGAGCAGCCGCTTCCGGGTCGCCCTTGCTGATTGGGACTCCGACATCACCGAGGAGTCGAAAGCGCAGGGGATCGATCTTCCAGTGCCGGGCGTCGCCTTCCTCTCCTACCGCGTCAACTCGACGCTGCTGGCGAGCGGATCGCCGAGCGCGCTGAACCGCGCCAGCGACTCGACCGCGCCCTTCGCATACGCCGTAGGCCCGGTGGTGCGCGAGAACCAGCGTCTGTCGCTCGCCGCAGTGCCGCGTGAGACAGCGATCGCAGATTTGCCCGCGTGTCGTGACGGTCGCATCAAGAACGCGTTCGGGCCGGCGGCAGGCAAGGAACGCCTGGAGAAGCTGCAGCTGGGTGAGAGCGGCTTTAACGAGTTCTGCAAGGAGGTGCCGGCGGATCAGTCGCCGAACGTCGTCGTCGAGCTCAGTGGGTGGACCGCGCGGGGGGGACCGAACGCGAAGACCGCGGTCTCGTACTACTTCACCGGCATTGCGCGATGAGCGAGGAGCTGACGCGGCGGCCGTACGCCTATGTGCAGGACGTGACCGGTGACTGGGAGACGTACGGCCAAGCTGCGCAGCGGCTGGGCGACACACCGCCCGATGGCATGATCGTCAGGTTCGCCGGAACGACTTCGGTCGGCTTCCGTGTGATCGAGGTCTGGGACTCACGCGAG
>JANPDB010000041.1:0-5595 GCA_031431255.1 Acidimicrobiia bacterium
TGACCGGGTGTTGGCCCAGTGCGAGAAGAGCGTGGGTGTCCTCGTCACCTACCTTGCGTGTGTTCACCACGGTGCGGTGTTCCTGCCGCTCAACACGGCGTATACGGACACCGAGGCGCAGTGGATCGTCGACGACGCAACGCCGGCCCTCGTGATCCGTGATCCGTCGCGGGCAACCCTGGTCGGTGCCCATCGAACCTTGACGCTCGACGCTTCCGGAGCGGGCACGTGGGCCGATGCCGTTGCCGGGTGCGTGAGCGGTCCGGGGGAGGAGTCGGTGTTCGGCCTGACGGCTCGGCGTGCGGGTGACCTGGCTGCGCTGCTGTACACCAGCGGAACCACGGGGCGGCCGAAGGGGGCGATGCTCAGCCAGCGGAACCTCGCCTCCAACGCCGGCGTGCTCGCCGAGCTCTGGGAGTTCGGACCGGATGACCGATTGCTCCACATGCTGCCGATCTTCCATGCGCACGGTCTCTTCGTTGCCGTGAATACCGTTCTCGCCTCGGGGGCGTCGATGATCTGGCTTCCCCGCTTCGACCTCGACGCGGTCTTCGCAACGCTCCCGCAAGCGAGCGTGGTGATGGGGGTGCCGACGCAGTACACGAGATTGCTCGTGGACCCCCGCCTCACGGAGGAATCCTCAGCGCGCGTACGGGTGTTCATCAGCGGCTCGGCGCCCCTCCTCCAATCGACCCACGAGGCGTTCGAAGCCCGGACCGGACACCGGATTGTCGAAAGGTACGGCATGACGGAGACCGTGATGCTCACGTCGAACCCGCTCGTCGGTGAGCGCCGCGCTGGGACAGTCGGACCCGCACTTCCGGGAGTCGAGGTTCGGATCGTCGACGGTGAAGGTCGAACCGTGGGCATCGGCGACATCGGCGCCGTGGAGGTCCACGGCCCGAACGTGTTCTCGGGGTATTGGAACCGGCCGGACCTGAACGACACGGAGTTCGCTCCCGACGGCTTCTTCCGTACCGGCGATATCGGGATGTTCGACGCGGACAGATACCTGTGGCTGATCGGCAGATCTAAGGATCTGATCATCAGCGGGGGGCTGAACGTCTACCCGATCGAAGTCGAGGAAGTGCTCGACGCCTTCCCGGGCGTGGCGGAGAGCGCGGTGATCGGCGTGCCCGACCCGGACTTCGGCGAGGCCGTCACCGCAGTGATCGTGGGCAAGCCCGGCGTGGCCTTCGACACTGAGTCGCTCCGCGACGCTGCGCGTGAGCGTCTCGCCGTTTTCAAGGTTCCGAAACGGTTCCACATCGTCGATGCCCTGCCGCGCAACGCGATGGGCAAGGTGGAGAAGGCCAAGCTCCGGGCGATGTTCGGAGCAACGGAAGGAGACCGATGGTGAAGACGAGCAGAGAGTGGATGTGGTGACGGACGTCGGCCAGGGAGTCCCGGTGGCAATCGTCACGGGTGCCGGATCCGGGGTGGGCGAAGCCACGGCGTCGGCGCTTCTGTCGCGGGGTTGGAACGTTGTCCTCGTCGGCCGACGTCAGGAGGCGCTGGCGAGGGTGGCCGGTGGTTCTCCGAACTCCTTCATCGTGTCGGTCGACCTCGGTGCGGTGGGCGCACCCCGGGAGGTCGTGGAGGCAACCCTCGAGCGCTTCGCCCGGATCGATGCGCTTATCAACAACGCCGGCGACGCGAGCGCGGTGTCCATCGCCGAGACCACGCCTGCGGTGTTCGCGGCCATGCATGCCGTGAACGTGCTCGCGCCCGCTGCCCTCGTGCATCATGCGTGGCCCGCGCTCGTAGCCACGGGGGGAGTGATCGTGAATGTGTCATCGATGGCCTCGATCGATCCGTTCGACGGCTTCTTCGCCTACGGCTCATCCAAGGCGGCGCTCAACGCCCTCACCGTCTCGGCGGCGATGGAGGGTGCCGCTGTTGGGGTGCGGGCGTTCACGGTGTCGCCTGGGGTGATCGACACGCCGATGCACGCCCGGATGGTCGGCCCAACGCCGATGCCGCCGGATGCGAAACTCCCGGCGCCAGCGGTCGCCGACGTCATCGTGCGTTGCATCGACGGTCGCTTCGACGGCCACGAGGGTGATGTCCTGGCTGTGGTGCCACCGGCCGCCAAGGAGCGACTCCGTGCCTGGGTCAGGGCGAATCCCTCCGGCCGCGTGATCGAGGTCGATTGATCACGCGCCTCCGAAGTGGTTGGTGGGTGCGTCGAAAGGTCAGCGTCGGTGCGTGGTCGGCCGACGGCGGCGCGACATCGCGAAAGTAAGTGTACCTACGAGAACGGCGATCACGTGAGGGAACTCGAAGTGGAAGCCTGACTGCCCATTCGAACCATCGGCGATCAGGCCGATCATCTGCACCGCAACAATGGCGCCGACGATGGGAAGCAGCGACAACGACCACCGCGGTCGCCACGAGACGATCGCTCCGATGCTTCCGAGCACGACACCCAGCGCGGCGTCTCGCGACAGGTGCGCTGCCGTCGGGCTGCCGACAATCCGACCGAAGGGAACGTCGCCGACCAGCCATGCGCCGGCCACGCCGACCTGGATCGCCGAGAGGACGCCGAGCGTGAGGCGCAGCAGGAACGACGGATCGGGTCGGATCGCTCGGACGGCTCGGAGCGCGTCCCCAGAAGGCGAAGCTGTCCGAATCGCGTGCAGCGCCTGATCGACCGTAACCACGGGCCGGGGGCCGGACGGATGACCGAGCTGGCTCGTGCTCGACTCGCGTCGGCGAAGCTCAAAGACGTTTTCGAGAGGATCGCCGTCGTGGTCGTGACCGGGTCGACCGTTGACGGGGGCGAGCGGATCGTTCATGCCGCGCCCGCATTACTGGAGGCGAGTCCCGTCGCGGCCAGAAGTTTGCTGAAGGCCTGGCGGGCACGTCCGAGACGTGACCGGACCGTACCGATCGGGACATCGAGGGTGCTCGCTGCCTCTTCGTAGGAGAGACCGAGGACACCGACGATGACGAGCACTTCGCGATAGTCGACCGAGAGCTGGTGGAGCAGTTCGATGAGCTCATGCGTTGCGTCGCTCTCGACCGGTTGGAGTATCCGGTCGAGGTCGCGAGCCTCGAAGCTCGTCGGCCGTCGTGACGCGGCGTTCGCCTGATCGATCACCACGTTGCGGCAAATGCGAAGGAGCCACCCTTCGAACGACCCGCGCCGGTCGAAGGTGTCGAGGTACTTCCACGCGCGGACGAGGGTTTCCTGTACGGCCTCCTCGGCGGACCATCGGTCTCTTGTCAGCGATCTGGCAAACGTTGTGAGCGCCACTTCGTGCGTGCGCACGAGTTCGTCGAATACCCGGTCGTTCACGGGCCCAGTCTGTCATCCTGCAACCGCCCGCCCGACGCAATCGGCGTACACACGACGAGGCGGGGTGTTTGTGTTGCGGGTGCCGCCGGGTGTTGTCGCGTTGGGTCGCTCCCGGAGCCACCCAACGCACCATGTGTAGAACGCCTCGCTGTGTCGACGCGCACTCGGGGAGTGGTTCGCGCGGGCTCACAATGGTTCGCCCGACAAACTCCTCCTGGTCGGAGGGAACCTTCGCCCTCTTGGATCGGTCTACAAGTCATGAAGCTCACCGTCACGCGACCTGCCCGACGTTCTTTCGGGCTGGCAACGGCAACCCTTACCCTGCTCGTGGCCACCGCATCGGGCGCCGTCGCTCACGTGAACACGTCACCGGAGCAGGTGAAGCCGGGCGCGCCGGCGACCGTGCTGTTCGTCATCGGTCACGGATGCAGCGGCTCACCGACGACCTCGGTCGCCATCAAGGTGCCGGCGGCAGTGAGTAGGGTCTCCGGCGTCGCCCCGAAGGGCTGGATGACGTCGGTCGGCAACTCCGTCGTCACCTTCACCGGTGGCACGCTCGCCGACAAGGTGAAGGGCAGCTTCGGCGTGACGTTCACTTCGCCGGCGAAGACGGGAACATTGCTTTTCCCGACTGTGCAGACGTGCGTGAAGGGGAAGAACTCCTGGATCGATGCTCCACTGGCCGGTGGCGCCGAGCCGGAGAACCCCGTTCCTTTCGTGGTGGTTACGAACACTCCGGCGGCAGCGAAGAAGCAGACTGTCGCAACCCACTGAGCGAAGGTGCCGCGGGCTGGGCGACGGCGCTACCGGCTGGGCGCGGACTGCTGCGACCACCACGAGCGGAGCAGCGCGACGGCCTCGTCGTGTTCCAGCGGACCATGGACCCGCTTGTGCCCGAGCAGCATGCGCAATGCCTCGCCAACTGGGCGCCCGGTGATACCGAGGAGCGCCATCACCTCTTCGCCGTTGAGATCGGGTCGCTCGGCGTTTCTTTCCGCCTCGGCGGCGAGACCGCGGACTCGCTCTTCGAGGTCGTCGACCCGTTGATGGAGCGCAGCGACCTTGTTGGCGTGGCGAGTGGTGCAGTCGCAGCGCACCAGTTCGTTGAGATCGCCCAGGAGGTGACCGGCGTCGCGTGCGTAGCGGCGCACGGCAGAGTCCTCCCAGCCGTGCTGATAACCATGGAACCGGCCGGACAGGCCGACGAGTCGGCCGACGTCGGCCACCAACGCCGGCTCGTAGCCAAGTGCGGTCAGCCGGGCAATCGCCATGCGCTCACCGACGGCCTCGTGATGGTAGAAGGTGACCTTGCCGTGGCGGAAGCGCCGCGTTGCCGGCTTGCCGACATCGTGGAGGAGCGCGGCGAGACGAAGTCGTAAGCGCGGAGATGTCTTCGCGGTGACGGCGATCGAATGGGTGAGAACGTCCTTGTGACGATGGATCGGGTCCTGCTCCATCGCGAGCGCGGGAATCTCGGGCATCATGCGCTCGAGGAGTCCCGACTCGAGGGCGATGCTGAGGCCTTCCGTGGGGTCCGGGGCGAGGAGTATCTCGTTCAGTCGCTCGCGGTCATCCGCACTGGCCGTCATGATGCGAACATCCTACGGGTGCCTCACGTGAGGGCCCACCGACTTCGGTCACTAGCGTGTCCGTCCATGGAACCCCAGCACAGCTGCCCGACCCCGTTCGGAACGGTCCAGCTGCACCGGGCCCACGTGGATCGCACGGGGACCCTGCAGGCCTGGGACGGAGCGGACCTTCTGCTTCTCGATCATGTCAAGGAACTCGACCCTGTGCCCGGGTCGCGCATCCTCGTGATCGGCGACACGTTCGGGGCGCTCACGACCGCGCTGTCGTCGTTCGGAGTCGTGGTGATGTCGGACTCCGCCGTGTCGGAGCGTGCGATCAAGGAGAACCTCGCGCGGAATCCGGAAATCGCTACCGGACCGGGTGTGACCTTTGTCGATGCGTCGCTCGGGCGCGATGCGCTTGTTGCGGCCGTCGGTGGTCCGGTCGATCTCGTCGTGTGGAACGTCGGGCGGACGACGGAGTCGGTGTCGCACGCAGCGTCGCTGCTCGGCGCCCTCGGGCGCGGAACGACCATCGTGCTGGCGGCCGGCCTCGACAAGAATCTCCCGCCCCGCACGGGAGACATCCTCCGCGGCGTTGGCGAAGTGACCACACACCCCGGTCGCCGTAAGGCGCACGTGTTCGACGTCCGCCCGTTTGCCGGGGAGTCCTCGTTCCGATCGGCCGAGCCGGCAAGGGTGCCCGAGGTCGTCGTCGCCGAACAC
>JANPDB010000042.1:0-4181 GCA_031431255.1 Acidimicrobiia bacterium
CTTCCCGGCCGCCTACTCGACGAAGCCCGCTCGAGGCGCCTCACGCGCTGACGCGACGGCCCTACGGGCAACGACGGAGCTACTCCCGCGTCGCGATTCCGCCGGCGACGACGACGTCGGACTCCCCGTCATCACCGGCGACCGTGGCGTAAAGCACCACGCTCTGGCCGGGCGCGACACGCGTTTGCGGTTCGGCGAACGTGACGGCCATCCGGTCGCCGACGGTTTCCGCGGTGCAGCCCACGGGCCGCCCGTGGGCCGAGGTCTGGACGCGGAGCGCGCCATCCAGCAAATCCGGGCCGAGCGGGAGCGTGACCGTATGGAGCGTGACGCCATCGCGCCGCAAAGCGTCGCGATCGCCCACGGTGACGACGGCGTTCGCGACGTCGATGTCGACGACGTAGCGGCGGTCGGCGGCGCCGCTGAGTCCGAGGTTGCGGCGCTGCCCGATGGTGACGAGTTCGACCGCGTCGGTCCGCCCGACCGTGGTCCCGTCGGCGTCGACGATCTTGGCGGGACGCAGCGGGATGCGGTCGCCGAGGAAGACCCGACGGCCGCCACCGGTCTCGGCGATGAAGCAGACCTCCATGCTCTCGGCCTTCGCGGCCGTTCGCAGACCCATCGCTGACGCCTTCGCCCGCACCTCGGTCTTCGTCAGATCGCCGACGGGGAACAGTGTGTGGGTGAGAACGTCCTGGCCGAGCATATGCACCACGTAACTCTGGTCCTTTGCGTCATCGAACCCGCGACCCACCGCGAACCGGCCATCGGGCATGGTGATGCGACGGACATGGTGGCCGGTGGCAATGGCCTCAAAGCCGAGCTGGGTCGCCCGATGGAGCAGACGATCAAACTTGAGGAAACGATTGCATTCCACGCACGGATTCGGCGTTTCCCCGATGCTATGTGCACGTACGTATGGGTCGACGACGTTGGCGTTGAACTCCTCGCCGAAGTTGAAGATGTAGTGGCGGATGCCGAGCTGCTGGGCGACGCGTCGGGCGTCGTCGACATCGGCGACGGAGCAGCAGCCCGAGTCGGAGTCGCCGCCCCAGAGTTTGAGCGTGACACCGGCGATCTCGTGTCCCTGCTCGTTCAGGAGCGCCGCGGCCACCGTGGAATCGACACCACCGGAGAGGGCGACGAGAACCTTCACCGGGAGCTGCCACGGAGCTGGTGGAGCACGCGAGGTAGGACACCGAGAACGGCGTCGACATCGTCGTCGGTCGATGCCGAGCCGAGTGTGAGCCGGAGCGCCCCGCCCGCCCGTTCCTTCGCCACACCCATGGCGAGCAGCACCGGGGACACGTGGAGGGCGCCACTCGCGCAGGCCGAACCTGCGGACGCCGCGATGCCGGCCTCGTTGAGCAGAACCAGCACCGCCTCGCTCTCGACGCCTTCGATGGTGAGGTGGGCGTTGCCGGCCACCTTCAACGAACGATCGACAACGGTCTCGACGCAGCCGTCCACCGCGTCGAGGACGCCGTCGACGAGGCGGTCGCGAAGCCTCGTCACCCGCTCGATCACCTCGGTTCGCGTGGCGTCGGTGATCTCGGCCGCGGTAGCGAGACCGACGATGCCGGCGACGTTCTGGGTGCCGCTTCGTCGTTCACGCTCCTGGCCGCCACCGTGCAGCAGCGGCGTGATGGTGCGTCCCTCGCGGACGGTGAGCACACCGACGCCCTTGGGCCCGCCGAACTTGTGGGCGGAAAGCGCGACGAAGTCGGAGATCGCCGTGATCGGCCGCAGATCGAGCCAGACGGGAGCCTGCACGGCGTCGACCACAAGCGTGGTGTCGGGACGCGACCCGAGAAGGCCGGCGAGCTCGGCGAGCGGTTGCACTGTGCCGACCTCGTTGTTGACGGCCATCACTGCCACAATCATCGGCCCGTCGCCCAGGCGGTCGATCATCGCAGCAGCGGCGGCGACGTCGAGGAGTCCCGATGCCGTGACCGGAAGCGCGAAGTGGTCCGCCTGCCCGGTGGCCCCCAGCCATTCCGCCGTGGCCCGCACGGCATCGTGCTCGATGGCGCTGGTCAGGATGGTCGGTCGGCGGGGCAGGTCGCCGAGGTGGCCGCGCAGCGCCAGATTCAGCGACTCGGTCCCGCCGCCGGTGAAGACGAGTTCACGCGCCCGGCATCCGACGAACGCCGCCACCGTGTCGCGGGCGTCCTCGAGCGCAGTGCGCGCCGCAGCGGAGATGTCGTGCACACCCGACGGGTTCCCGTAGGACCCGCGCAGGACCGTGACCATGGCGTCGATGGCGGCGGGGTGGAGCGGGGTTGTGGCTGCGTGATCGAGATAGTGCATGTTTGTCAGTTCGTTCCGGCAACCAGGAGCGGAGCATGATGGTCCACAGATTGCAGGCGATCCACACCGGCAACCGTGCGAGTGTTCAAGTGACGACGCAACACCAGCGTAGGACCAGGGGTCCGCTACCCTGGACAGCGAAATGAGTCAACTCCGACTTGATCCTCTGACCGGCCGATGGGTCGCGATCAACGCCGAACGACGTCAGCGTCCCAACGAGTTCCAGTCCCGTCGGCTCGACGTCGAGACCGATCCCGGTCGCCCCTGCCCCTTCTGTCCCGGTCGGGCCGAAACCGAGCCGCCGACGCTGGTCACGCCCGGCGCCGACGGGAGCTGGCGTGTCCTCGTCGTTCCGAACCTCTACCCGGCCTTCGAGGGCCGCGAGCCGATGGTTGTCGAGCACCTCGGGCCGATCTTCACCCAGGCTGACGCGTCCGGGATGCACGAAGTGCTGGTGGTGCATCCGTCGCACGACTCGTCGTGGGCCGATGTCGACGACGAGCAGGCCGAATACGTGATGGCTGCTATCGCCGCCCGCGCCGAGGCCCACTCGACGATGCCAGAACTCCGCTACAGCCAGGCCATCGTCAACTACGGCCGCGAAGCCGGTGCGTCGCTCGTTCACCCCCATGGCCAACTCCTCGGGCTTCCGTTCGTTCCCGGCGAAATCGTTGGCGAGCAGCTCGGATTCGACCGGTTCTCGGGCGCCTGCCTGCTGTGCACGACGATCGAGGCCGAGCTCGACGCGGGCGCTCGCATCGTCTATGCCGACGATCGCGTCGTCGTGATCTGCCCATACTGGAGCGGCACGCCGTTCGAGATGCTGGCCATCCCCCGCTGCCACAACGGGCACCTCCACACTGCGGAGTTGGCCGACCTCACCGCCGTCGGCATCGGCCTGCGCAATGGATTGGCTGCACTTCGGAGCGGTCTCGGCGACGTCGCCTACAACATCGTGTTCCACTCGGCTCCCTACCGGGCGCAGGGCACCTTCCATTGGCACGCCCACGTGTATCCGAAGGTGACCACCCGCGCCGGCTTCGAGCTCGGCACGGGTGTGCTCATCAATGTCGTACCTCCCGAGGACGCGGCGACGCTCCTCGCGGCAGCTCGCGTCTAACCCTCAGCGCAGCGCGGGCCTTCTCGAGGTTCTTCGTCGCTTCCCGAATCGTGAGCGCGCTCAGCTCGGCTCGATGATCCGAAACGAACCTGTCGACGGCGTCGGGATTGCGCCACGCATAGTCGCGTAGCGCCCATCCGATCGCTTTGCGGATGAAGAACTCCCGGCCGTGGGCACGGGCGACGCACATCCGCCAGAGCCGGGCTTCGTCGGTCGCCGTTCCCCGGCCCAGCTGATGGAGGATCGCGACCCGGGCGACCCAGATGTCGGGATCGACGACCCAGCGGTCCATCTCGCCGGCGAGATCCGGGTGGGCCGCGACGAGGTTGGCGACGCATGCGGAGAGACCGTCCACCGTGTCCCACCACGACCGACTGCGCACGAGTTCCAGGAGGAGCGGAAGGAGCGTTACCGGCCCCTTTCGCGTGGCCCGCTCCAGCCAATCGACGGCCACGTAGGCGAATTCGCGCTCAGGCTGTCGCCACAGCTCCCGGACAATCCCGGGTAGCTCTTCGACCGGCGGTTGTCCCAGCGGACGCGCCGCCGCCCGCCGCACCGGCGCCGGTACACCGAGAAATGGTGCGATCCCTTTCATGTAGGCCGCCATCGCCGCGGCCCGCTCCGGATCGGCAACCGTCGTCAGCGCCGCCCGGACCTGGCCAACCCAGTTCATCCGCCGACGACCGGCTCGACCGGCAGACGGTTTGCGGCAAGTCGGGCTCGTTCGGCGCGGAGATCCGGGATGAGAATC
>JANPDB010000043.1:0-3490 GCA_031431255.1 Acidimicrobiia bacterium
GGAGAGGACATCGATGGTCGAGAGGCGCTGGGCCAGCGGCACGGGCCAATGGTTGCCGGCAACGAGTACCGAAGTGCCCAACTTTGCTCTCGTCGTCCAGGTGGCAACCGCCGCGAGCAGTTCAGTGGGGCCGAGGACCGAGCGGTACTGCGTCGGAATCGGCGCGCGATCGCGCCCGCCGTAGCCCCGCCGGGGCTCGACCGGATATTGGAAGTGATCCTGCACCCACAGACTCGTGTAGCCCAGTTCCTCAGCGCGCGTACAGAAGTGGCGCAGGGCTTCGACCGTGACGTGCTCACCGAGCTGAGGCAGACACAGTCCGACCCCCAATGCCGTACCGGGCGCCCTCATTGCGCCGCTTCCGAGGACGTGGTCGACGTACGCGCTGCCCAGGCCCGGGCTTCGTCGGACGACACCCAGCGCACGGCGTTGTCGAGGACTCGGCGAAATGAAACGTCTGCGTAGGTCTCCGGCCCGTCGCCGAACTGGAGATACACGAGGGGTGAGCGGCCTGCTGGCTTCACCCAGCCGACCAGGTCGCTCCCCGCCGGATGGGTCCACCCTTCGTTGGTGTTGCGTCGCCCGCGGATGGCCGAGTCGGCCGAGAAAAACTGCGATGGATCGTCCATGGGGAACGTCGTGCGCATCAGCGGCACGACGTCGTCGGTCAGCACCGGAAACAGGTAGAGCTCGTCAGTCAGCGTGAACGAACTTCCCAGTCCCTTGCACACAGGATGCGTCGGGTCGAGCACCTGCACCTCGTGGGTGACGTTGAACCGGTAGCCCGAGTCGGGGTAGTCGACGCCCCGCAGTGACCCCGGCTGGTAGTGGAATCGCGCGCCGATGATCCCGGCGAACTCCTCCGTCGCCGGCCACGACGCGACGGCGTGGTGGAGGAACACCAGACCCTTTCCGGCGTCCATCAACGCGCGGAGTCCCACCAACATCGCCTCGGGCGGCGGTGGCATCAGCGTGGGCGGGTCGCCGCGCGTGAACGTGATGCCGGGCATGTCGTAGAACACGATGGCGTCGAAGTCCGCGCACCCTTCGGGATTGAGCAGCAGCCGCGCATCGGGCTGGGATGCGTGCGTCCAACGATCCGGCGCGATGGCGTCGAACACCGCAAAGAAGGGCTCGGCTTCATACGGATGTCCGCCTGTCAACACCAGCAGACGCGGGTCCCCGGACATGGCGGTCTAGTGCACCGAAGCGGAAGTGCCTTGAATGTCGGCCATCGGCGAAGACCCTGCGATGACACCGACTCGGGGCCTAACGACGTTCGAGGCACTTCTGAGAAGATGCACTATTCGTCGGCGGGGAAGTGGAACCCGGGTATGCCCTCACGGAGAATGCCCGGCGGGAGGTCGCTGAGGCCCTGATAGGTCGCTTCGGGACGGATCGGACCCGGACGGTTCCACAACTGCCACGGCACCTGCAGCTGCGCCGAGCCGATCACCGTGGAGTGGCCGCCGTCGACGGGAAGGTTGATACCGGTCACATAGCTTGCCGCGTCGGACGCGAGGAACACGATCGGACCGACCAGCTCGGTGTGCTCGCCCATGCGGCGCATCGGGTTGCGGCTGTCGATCCACGGTCGCGTTCCCGTGAGCTCGAGTCCTTCGCGGACCATCTCACTCATGAAGAAGCCGGGGCTGATGGCGTTGACGCGCACGCCACGATCTGCCCACTCCGCGGCGAGTTGGCGGGTCAGTGCGATGACGGCGGCCTTTGACGCGTGGTACGCCGGGTTGGCGAACTCCGTTGCGCCCATGCCGCAGATCGACGCGATGTTGATGATCGAGCCGCTCCCTCGTCCCAGCATGTGGCGGCCCACTTCGCGGGCGTAGTTCCACACGCCGACGAGATCGACGTCGACGGCGTGGCGGAAATGCTCCGATGACGTCTGCTCACTCGACTTGCCGGTGTTCTCGCTCACGCCGGCGTTGTTCACGAGGACGTCGATGTGTCCGTGTGCTTTGGCGGCGTCGGCGACGACACGTTCGACGTCGGCGTCGCTGGTGACGTCACCGGTATGTGTGCTTACGGTCCGGCCGGTCGAAGTTCGTAGGTCTGCGGCAACCTGTTCGAGGAGGTCACCGGAGCGGGCGGTGAGCGCGATGTCGGCGCCGGCCTGGGCAAGGGCCGTGGCCCACACCACACCGAGTCCGTAGGAGCCGCCGGTGACCAGGGCGACCTTGCCGGAAAGATCGAAGCTGCTCACGTGGCGTCGGCTTTGGCTGAACTGGTGACGCGGTGGTTGGCGATCATCGGGCCACCGACCCATCCGCAGAGCTGGGGATCGGCTTCTTCGATCTCTCCGGAGATGTAGGACCCGTTGATCCGGAACAGACCGGTCTTGCCCTTGTGGGTGACGAGGACGTTGCCCTCGCCGTCCTGTTCGTAGATAGCCCCGGAGAAGGGGTGCTTAATCCCGTGCACTGGTTGCTCCTTCGGTGACGGGCGCGTCGGCGACCCATTCGGTGATCTTGTCGTGGAGCCATCGGACCTTCGACTCCTGGTAGTTCGCCAGGGTGACACCCGGCTTGAACGTGGACTCGAGACCCATCTGCACGTTGGGCATGTTGAAGAGGTCCTGATCGAACACCTTGCCGAGCATGCCGAGCTCTGCAGCGGCGGAAAACTTCTCGTCGACGGTGAGCCAATGGACTTCAGCGGGCTTCGGGCGCTCGCCTTTGAACGGCGACAGGAACAGGCACTCCATGATCGCCGTGCGGTGATCGTTGCCGTTCGGTCGGAACCGGTAGACGATGCGGTTGAACGCCCCCCACGGATGGAAGTTCGGGAACACCGTGTAGTCGAGGCTGTCCATCATCTCGGCGTCGGACATCGAGTCGACCTTGTCGCCGACGATCGGCCGCCATCGGGCTCGGCTGAGTTCGGCACCGAGGGCTCGCATGGTCTGTCCGTCGGCGAGGGTGAGCGGCGTCGGCGCATCGACACGGGTGTCGAGCATGGCTCGCAGCATCTCTTCCTGCGTCGGCTGGTTCGGCATCAGCGGGCTCGGCGTGCCGCCCGGCGTGACCACGCGCGAGAAGGTGTCCCACACGTCGATCTGGCTGTTGGTGTCGCCGAGGTACGTAAGGATCTGGGGGTGGGTGCCGCTCACGTGGTACGCCTCGGAGAACGCCTCCTGGGCGACCTTCCAGTTCGCCGGCACGATCTTGGCCACATGGGCCTCGGTGTAGGTGTTCTCCAGATCCCACACGGAGAAGTGGTCGATGAACTCGCCGAGGAAGTCCTCGAGCGATCCGCAGTTCGGGTCCATGTTGATGAACACGAACCCGGCCCAGGTGCCGACGCGCAGCTCCGGTAGCTTCCACTCCGCCTCATCTTCGATGTGGGGGAAGTCCCATCGGGCCGGGACGCTCTTCAGATCGCCGTCGATCGTCCACGTGAAGGCATGGAAGGCGCAGCGAAGTTCAGCACAGTGGCCGTCGTAGTCCTTCAGTCGGCGACCGCGATGCAGGCA
>JANPDB010000044.1:0-8013 GCA_031431255.1 Acidimicrobiia bacterium
AACGGCGCGACGATCTCGAACGGCGCCAGCACGGTGGCGTCGTCGGACAGTCTCGGTGCGGCGAAGCGGGTGTAGAAGCCCGTGGCGTCGTGGGTCTCCCGGCGGCCCGATCCAAAGTTCGATGTCGACGTGGCCACGGTGCCAACGACGGTAGTGGGCAGCGCCGCCCGCCGCGATTCTCGTGGGCCAGCTCACGTCCGCGGGCCAGGAAACACCCGGTAGATCACTGTCAGCTGGCCCGAGCGAGCCAGTTGGCCCACGGTCGTTACGCGGCGGCGAGTTCGGCGGCGAGGGCGGCGTAGCGCGGCTTGATGACCTGCTCGATCAGATGCAGGCGGCCGTCGAAGGCCCAGAACGCGCTCTTCATGCCGTTGACCGTGAACCAGCGGAGATCATCGAGTCCATAGTCGAAGGTGTCGCACAAGGTGGCGAACTCCGACGACATGGAGCAGCCGCTCATGAGGCGATTGTCGGTGTTGACGGTCACCCTGAACCGGAGCCGCTTGAGCAGATGGATGGGGTGTTCGGCGATGGATCTCGCCGCCCCGGTGTGGACGTTTGAGGTCGGGCACATCTCGAGCGGCACCCGACGATCGCGGACGTACGCGGCCAGACGGCCTAGCGCATACGTGCCGTCGGGCCGCATGGTGATGTCGTCGACGATGCGAACCCCGTGGCCCAGACGCTCCGCCCCGCAGTACTGCAGCGCCTCGTGGATCGACGGCAGACCGAACGCCTCGCCGGCATGGATCGTCGTGTGGAAGTTCGCCTCGTGGATGCGATTGAACGCCCCGAGGTGACGCGAAGGTGGAAATCCGTCCTCCGGTCCGGCGATGTCGAACCCGATCACGTTGTTGTCCCGATGACGGATCGCCAGCTCGGCGATCTCGAACGAGTGTGCCTCCTGGCGCATGGCCGACACGAGGGTACCGATGGTGATCGTGTTCCCCGCCGACTCGGCCGACTTCCGGCCGATCTCGAACCCCTCGACGACGGCGTCGACGACGGCGTCGAGGCTGAGGCCTTTCTTCAGATGCTGCTCCGGAGCAAAGCGGATCTCGGCATAGACGACGCCATCCTCGGCGAGGTCCTCGGCCGCCTCCGCGGCGATGCGGGTGAGCGCATCGCGGTCCTGCATCACGCCTACCGTGTGGTCGAAGGTGGACAGGTAGAGCGGCAGCGACAGTCGGTCAGCGCCTTCGCGGATCTTTGCCGCGAGATCGTCAGGATCGGTCGACGGAAGCCCGGTGTAGCCGAACTCCTTGGCCAGATCGATCATCGTTTGCGGACGCAATCCGCCGTCGAGATGATCGTGCAGAAGGACCTTCGGGGCTCGGCGGATGACTTCCAGCGAAAGGCTCATGCCCCATTCTTGCCCGCGTCCGGGAGGATGGCGCCGCTGCGCCGCGGCTCGACGCGCCGGGAGAGCGCTGGAAGGTCCGACCCGGGTCCGGCCGATCTCGCAACTTGTCGCGTAACCTCGCCTGCCATGTCGGATCGTCAGCGGATTTCGTCGGGTCTGCCCTATGAGCTCATCGTCGGGTACAGCCGGGCCATCCGTGTCCACGAGCACGTCTACGTCTCCGGGACCACCCCGCAGTGGGAGAACGGCACGGTCGACCCCGATCCGGAGCGACAGGTGCGGCGCTGCTTCGAGATCATCGAGAAGGCGCTCATGGAGGCAGGCGGGTCGCTCGCCGACGTCGTGCGCACGCGCATCTACCTGACCAGCACCGACACGGTCCGTGCCGTCGAGAAGGTGCACGGCGAGCTCTTCGGCGACGTCCGTCCGGCGAACTCCACCGTCGTCGTTGCTGCGCTCCTCAATCCGGCTTGGAAGGTCGAGATCGAAGCCGACGCGGTGATCGGGTCGAGGGACCGCGAGCACACCGGAAGCTGAGCCGTCATGACCGGGCCGTCCACTCCTCAGGTCCTCATCGACTGCGATCCCGGTCACGACGATGTCTTTGCGATCGCCGTCGCGGCGCAGCACTGTGACATCGTCGGGGTCACGACGGTGGCGGGCAACTCGCCGCTGACGAACACCACCCGTAACGCGTTGATCGCCATCGACCTGTTCGGTCTGGACGACGTGCCGGTGCACAGCGGATCGGCTGTTCCCGTGAACGGACGCGAGGGCCGCTATCCCGAGGCGCATGGTCGCTCCGGTCTCGACGGCCCGGCGCCCCGCACACCCTCGCGCGGTGTCGACGGGACCGATGCCGTGTCGTTCATCATCGAGACAGTGCGGGCGACCGAGGGTTTGTGGCTCGTCCCGATCGGGCCTCTCACGAACATCGCGCTTGCGCTGCGTCGCGCCCCCGACATCGCGCAACGGGTGGCCGGCATCTCGATCATGGGTGGGTCGTTGACGCACGGGAACATGACGAGTGCCGCCGAGTTCAACATCTGGTTCGACCCCGAAGCGGCCGATGAGGTGTTCCGGGCCGGCGCGCCACTGACGATGTGCGGCCTCGACCTCACCCATCAGGTGGCAGCCGACGGGAGTTTCATCGACGCACTGGAGGGACACGGGACGGACACCTCCCGCTTCTGCGCCGAACTGATGCTCTTCTACCACGGGTACTCAGCGCGCTTACTTCATCTGGAGGGTGACCCCGCCTATCGTCACCGTGTCCCTCTTCACGATCCGTGTGCAGTGATGGCGATCACCCATCCGGATCTGTTCACCGTCGAGCGCATGCACGTCGTGGTCGAGACAGACGGGACGCACACCCGGGGCATGACTCATCCAGACCTCCGACCCTGGGCCGACCCGACCAGGGCGAACGTGAACGCCGTCGTCGGCGCTCGCCGTGATGAGGCGCTCGATGTCGTTCTTGCGGCCCTGATGCGCTGACCTGATCGGCGCGCTTCGTGCGACTCCGAGGTGCTGAGTCGAGGTGGGAAGCCGGATCCGACGGCCACACGAAATGCGGCAGAACACCTCCGAACGGCATTGGGAGGTGTTTTGCCCCCATATATGGGGGCAACCTCTCTCCCAGACGCGAAGGACACCCGTGTTGCGAGCAGTCGAGCGAAGCGAGCGGCGCAGCTCCAAGGTGCGGAGGGGCAACCTCTCTCCCAACGCGTCAGTGCAGGTCGTCGGGGCCGAAGGAGTCGGGGAGGATGTCGTCGAGGGTCTTGATGCCGCCTACTCCCTTGACGAGGAGTTGTTTGCCGCCGTGCTCGAGCAGCAGCTGGCGACAGCGGCCGCACGGCGCGAGCACATAGCCCTCGGCATGCACGGCGACGAACGCCACGAGGCGTCCGCCGCCGCTCGCCATGAGCGACGAGACCAGTCCGCACTCGGCGCAGAGCCCGAGGCCGTACGACGCGTTCTCAACGTTGCAGCCGGTGACGATCCGCCCGTCGTCGACCAGGGCGGCGGCGCCGACCGGGAACTTCGAATACGGGGCATAGGACTTCGTGGTCATGGCGAGCGCGGCGGCGTGCAGCGCATCCCAATCGATGGTCGGGGGAGTGGACACCGATCTACCCTGCCTGTCCCTTGATGTACGGCTGACCGCTCGCCGCGGGGGGCCGCTGGCGTTTCGACGCGACCGTGAGCACGATCAAGGTCAACAGAAACGGCAGGGCTTTGATCATCGCGTCGTTGATGGTCTCGTTGGCCGACGCGAACCACAGCACGATGGCGGAGACGACCCCAAGGGCCAGCGCCGGCATGTAACGCTTCTTCGCCACGTTCCACGCGGCGGCCAGCAGGAAGGAGAGACCCACCGCGCCGATGACGGCGCGCGACTCGAGGCCGAGCTGGAAACCGACGGACTGGCTGAAGCTGAACAGCAGCGCACCGATCGACAGCAGACCGGGCATCCAGTTGCCGAAGATCATCGCCGCCAGGCCGAGGTACCCACGGTTCGCCGTCATGCCCTGCTGGTACTTGAGGCTGTCGAGGACCAACCACGCACCGCCGAGACCGGCCAGGCTGCCGGAGATGAGCAGCGCCGTCCACCGGGTGAACATCACGTTGACGCCGAGGGACTCGGCGGCGGCCGGCTTCTCGCCGCTGCTCCGAAGCCGCAGACCGAACGGCGTCCGCCAGACCAGGTACCAGATCGCCGGGATGAGGAGGAGCAGGAGAACCGACGACCAGGCGACCTCGATGGTGAAGCCCCGGACCGTGCCGGCGAGGTCGGAGAGGAGGAACCACCGCTTGTCCTCGATGGTCTGGAGCCAGTCGCCGATGAACGGGATGGAGAACTTGCTGCCGAAGTTCCGGACCGAGGGAGAGTCGGCAATGGTGCCGAGGTCGCCCTCGCTGCCCTTCCCATCGAAGAAGATGCCGGAGAGGTAGCGGACGAGTCCGACGGACAAGATGTTGATGGCCACGCCGGCGACGGTTTGATCGACGGCGAACGTCACGGTGGCAAGGGCGAGGAGAGCCCCACCGAGGAAGCCTCCGACGAGCCCACCGAGGAGCGCACCCCACGGCCCAAAATGCCAGCCGAGATAGCCAGCACCCCACGTGCCCATGATCATCATGCCTTCGAGGCCGATGTTGAACACTCCGGAGCGTTCGGCGACGAGTCCGCCGAGTCCGGCGAGGATCACGGGGACGGCGAAGCCCAGAGCGGTGCTGACCGTCGAGGACCCGGTGAGTCCCGGCGCGCTGAACAGCCGGGCCGACACCGAGAGGAGAAGTACTACACCGAGGGCGCTGAGCGAAGCCCGCTGCCATCCGGTCAGACGGATGTTCATCATGCGCTGGCTCCCTGCGATTTCGCGGCGTGCGTTCTCGCCGCGGCCTCGCGGATGATGGTGGCGAGGGTCTTGCGTTCCCAGACGGCGTAGACGATGACGGCGATGAACAACAGCGAGCCCTGGAGGATCACGGCGATTTCGCCGGGAATCCCGACGGTGACGAGACCGCGCGCACCCTGGTCGAGTGCGGCCCAGAGAAAGGCCGCTGCAGCAACACCGATGGGATGGTTGCGCCCGAGCAGGGCGATCCCGATGCCGGTGAACCCGAGCATGCCCGGGAACCGGTCACCGTAGGAGAGCTGATCGTTGGCGGACAGCACGATCCCCATCCCGATGAGTCCGGCACATGCGCCCGAGATGAGCATCGTGATCATCATCATCCGCTTCGGGTTGACACCGGATGATCGGGCGGCGGAGGCATTGCCGCCCGAGGCCCGTAGATCGAAACCGAAGCGGGTTCGGTACACGATCAGATAGAACGCCACGCCGATGACGACGGCGATCAGGACATAGCTCTGAATAGTGGCGTCGCCGATCTTGAAGACGGGGAGCTGTCCGCTCTTGGGGATCGGACGGGTCGATCCGTACTCGGGCCGGTTCGGATCACGGAAGTTCGTCCATTTGCTCTGCATCAGGTAGCTGATGAGAGAAAGCCCGACACCATTGAGCATGATGCCGGTGAGGACGGGGTTCACGTTCCGGGTGACGTTGAGGATCCCGATGAGCGACGCCCAGATCGCGCCGGCCGCGATCGCCGTCAAGAGGGTCACGGCGACGTGCAGCGGGGCCGGGAGGTCGATGGCGGCACCGACGACTGCGCCGAACATGGCCGCCACCTGGTACTGGACGTTCGTGCCGATGTTGAAGACGTTCATCTTCAGGGCGATCGCCACGGCGATGGCGCTCACGTAGTAGCGGGCACCGACGTTCACGGCGGTGACCACACCGTCGAGGCTGGCGAAGTTCTTCCACATCGCCCGGTAGGCGGTGAGGGGGTTGTGACCGGAAACGAGGAGGACAACCGACGCGATGGCAAAGGCAAGCGCAAGGGCCAGCGCCGCCGGTGTCAGGGTCTTCTTGAGGTTCTTCATGCCGCGTCGCCCTTCCGTGCACCGGTCATAAAGCTCCCGAGTTCTCCCGCGTTGACTTTGGCGGGGTCGAGCTCGGCCACGATCTCGCCGTGGAAGAGGACGAGGAGGCGGTCCGAGAGCCCGATGAGCTCTTCGAGGTCGGCGGAGACGAGCAGGATGCCCAGTCCCTTCTCGCGGGCATCGCGCATCGCGTCCCACACCGCAGCTTGCGCGCCAACGTCGATGCCACGGGTCGGGTGGGCGGCGATGAGCACCCTCGGCTCGGTGAGCATCTCCCGACCGACGATGAGCTTCTGCTGGTTCCCGCCGGACAGGGCGACCGCGGCGACATCGGTTCCGGGTGTTCGAACGTCGAACGTGTCGATTGCCTCCTGGGTGAACGCCCGGCAGCCGTCGTTGTCCATCCAGTGGCCATCGGAGAACGGCGCGGCTCCCTGGTGACCGAGCGCGCTGTTCTCCCAGAGCGGGAACGTGAGGACGAGAGCGTCGCGCTGGCGGTCCTCGGGCACGTAGCCGAGCCCGCCTTCGCGGCGTGCTTTCGTCGACCAGCGGGTGATGTCGACGCCGCCGAACTCCACTGTTCCCCGCACCAGCGGACGCAGTCCCATGATCGCCTCGAGGAGCTCGTGCTGGCCGTTTCCCTCGACCCCGGCGATCCCGACGATCTCGCCGGCGTGGACCTTGAGGTTGATGTTCTGCAGGGCGAGCTTGCCCATCCCCGGCACGTCGAGGTTGGCGACGCTCAGCATGACCTCGTCGCGAATGGTGTTGCCGTGCGTTTCGGGGGTGGGGAGCTCGCTGCCGACCATCATCTCGGCGAGGTCACGGGCGGTCACCTTCGACGGATCGGCGACCTCCGCGACTGTCTTCCCCGCCCGGATGACGGTGATGGCGTCGGCCACCGAGAGGACCTCGAGGAGCTTGTGGGAGATGAAGATGATGGTGGCGCCCTGGGCGACGAGTCCGCGGAGCGACGCGAAGAGCTCGTCCACTTCCTGGGGTACGAGCACTGCGGTGGGTTCGTCGAGGATCAAGATCTTGGCGCCGCGGTAGAGCACCTTCAAGATCTCGACGCGCTGGCGCTGCCCGACACCGAGGTCGGAGATGTAGGCGTCGGGGTCGACGTCGAGCCCGTAGCTCGCGCTGAGCTCGCGAATCCGGGCGCGTGCGTGACTCGCATTGAGTTTGAACTGGGTACCCGGCTCGTCACCGAGCACGACGTTCTCCCACACGGTGAGGTTGTCGGCCAACATGAAATGCTGGAACACCATGCCGATGCCCTGGGCAATGGCATCCTTCGGGGAACGGAAGGTCTGCTGCACCCCGTTCACCGTGATGGTGCCCTCATCGGGCTGATGGGCGCCATACAGCGTCTTCATCAGCGTCGACTTGCCGGCACCGTTCTCGCCGACGATGGCGTGGATGGTTGCCGTGCCCACCCGGAGGTTGACCCCGTCGTTGGCGACGACACCGGGGAATCGCTTCACGATGTCGCGGAGTTCGATGGCGACGCCGCCGCCGCCCCCGGCTGTCGGATCAGTCATTGCGTTCGCTGTTCCTTGCTGGGTCGTCGAGGGACGTCTCACTGTCTGTCATGACCACGCCTTCCTAGCAGAAAGCAAACGGGGCGACCCGAAGGTCGCCCCGTCTCACACGGTTCGCGTTCGGCGCGGGAAGCGCCGGGTGCGACTACTTGCGGGTCGGCACCTTCGGTACGACGATCTTGCCGCTGATGATGTCGGCCTTGACCTTCTCGACCTTGGCGATGACGGAAGCCTTCAGCGCCTTGTTGCTCTTGGCGTAGCCCACGCCATCTTCTTTCAGTCCGAGCACCGAGGTGCCCGAGGCCGGCTTGCCGCTGTTGTAGGCCTTGATGGCTTGGTAGGTGGCGACATCGACACGCTTGAGCATCGAAGTGAGGATGTAGTCACGGCCGTTGGCCTGGGAGATGGTCTGGTACTGGTCGGAGTCGACACCGATGGCCCAGATCTGGCCGGGCTTCTTGCCCGACTCCTTGGCGGCGATGAACGCACCGTTGCCGGTGGATCCGGCGGCGACGTAGATCACGTCGATGCCCGACTTGTACATGGCGGCGGCGATGGCCTTGCCCTTCGGAACGTCGGTGAAGCCGGAGAAGTCCGGCGGTGCCGAGGCGTACTTCTGGGTGATCTTGATGTTCTTCTTGGCCGCCTTGGCA
>JANPDB010000045.1:0-1850 GCA_031431255.1 Acidimicrobiia bacterium
GTCACCGTTCGTGCTCGGCGTCGGCGGTTCGGTGGCCGTCGGCAAGTCCACGTTGGCCGAGAACGTGTCCGCCCTCGCGGCGGCCCGCAAGGGTTGGAGCGTCACCACGATCGGCACCGACGGCTTCCTGTTCCCGAACAGTGCTCTCGCCGAGCGTGGCGCGCTCGACCGCAAGGGCGAACCGGACACCTACGACGAGGCCGCGCTTCTGCAGGTGATCGCCCGGGTGCGCGATGGCGCATCCGCACTGGAGGTGCCCCGGTATTCGCACCGGACCTTCGACGTCGAACCGGGCGAGCCGGTGCTCATCGGCGACGTGGTGATCATCGAAGGGGTCAACGCACTACAGCCCGGTCTCGTTGAGGCGTATGACCTCTCCGTCTACCTGGACGCAGACGAGGACGTGATCATTGGTTGGTTCGTCGAACGGTTCCTGGCGATGGTGACGGCCGCCGAATCCGATTCCGAGAGCTTCTACCGGCGATTCGTCGACCTCGATCCGCCCGGCCGAATGTCGATGGCACACGCGGTGTGGTCGTCCATCAACGGTCCGAACCTGCACCGTTTCGTGGCACCGACCAAAGACGTAGCGGACGTGGTGGTGACCCTCGACGCCGGCCACGGCGTCATCGGCGTGACCGCCGGTCGGGGGCGGCTCAGACCAGGAAGGTCGTGAACTGCCAGGTCTCGTCGGGGTCGTCGGCGCGGATCGTCGGCTGGGTGAATCGCTCGAAGAGCGCAGACTCCGCACGGTTGCGCAGCGGCGTCCACTCGTTCGGCTCGGAATGGTAGGTGCCGAGGTAGGGACGGCAGATCTCGAGGATCCGCTCGTGGTCCAGATCGTCGGGCACGCAGATGCCGCGCTCGGGGTTTTCGATCATCCAGACGACGGCGGCCATGACCGAGACCGCGACCTGCACGGTCGTGGCGCTCTGGCCGGGCACGAGCGTGCGGGCTTCGTCGATGGTGAGGACCGAACCGGTCCACCAGCTCGTGAACGGATGGCCCATCAGCAGGATGCCCATGGCGTCGGCACCGCCCGGGAGGATCTCGTTGTTGAGGATCCGCTGACGTTCGGGCATCACCAGGTGGTTCTGGCGGAGTTCGTGGAGTGATGCGATGGCGGAGTCGCTCGGACAGTAGGTGTAGTGGACGGTGGGTCGGTAGACGGGACGGTCGCCGTCCCAGACGGTGAGGTGGTCACTGATGGTGAAGGCCTCGCCGTGGCGGATGACCATGCCGTGGATCTCCCCGAGCGGAGTCCATGACCGGACCACCGTGTCCATCCCCATGCGGGCAAGGGCGATCTGGTTGGCCGGTCCGTACTGGTGCACGTACGCGTCAGGGGGCATGCGTCGTTCGTGAGTGCCCCAGCCGAGCTCGGCCGGTGCGACGCCTTCTTCGTACAAGCCTTCGACGCTCCAGGTGTTGACGAACTCGCCGCGCTGCTTGGGCTTGTCGGTGATCTGGGTGTCGAGCTCGGCCACGTGGATGACCTTGACGCCGAGGAGCATGGCGGTGTCGTTGAACCGTCGGCTGTCGAGCGCGTCGCCGAGCCGTTCGGCTGTTGCCTCGTCGACCTTCGTCTCGGAAATCGCCCGACGGCCGATGGTCGTGAGCGCGTCTTTGGTGAAGTGCGAGACGAGCCCCGGGTTGGCCCCGTGTTCGAGGACGGCCGTCGGTCCCGGCGTGGCCCAGCGGGCCATCATCCGTCGAAGATCCATGTGTCGGACGTAGAGGCTCCGCTCGCGGGGGTCCTGGCGCTCGGCGTCGGTGTAGGCGTCCCAGAGCTCGACGCTGGTGTCTAGGTAGCGGACACCGGCGTCGTGACACCACTGCAGGATCTCGCC
>JANPDB010000046.1:0-14039 GCA_031431255.1 Acidimicrobiia bacterium
CGAAGTGCTGAGCTTTCTCCGCTGGGCGGTGCGCGAGCACGGCCAGACGATCATCATGGTCACCCACGACCCGGTTGCCGCGTCGTACGCCGACCGCGTCGTGTTCCTCGCCGACGGCCTTCTCGTGGACGAGCTCCGCGACCCGACCGCCGAAGTCGTCCTGAGCCGCATGGCTCGCCTCGGAAAGTGACCGCCGCCATGTCGTCGCTCTCCACCATCACTGCTCCGGCATCGCCTCGACGCGCCGGTCGATCGGTCCTCCGCCTCGTGCGCAAGAACCTCGCCGCAACAAAACTGCGCCTCGTGCTCACCGCCCTGTCCATCGTGCTCGGCGTCAGTTTCGTCACCTCATCATTCGTGCTCGCCGACGGACTTCGGGCCAGCTTCCAGACTCTCAGCGGGTCGATCAACGAAGGTACCGACCTCTCGCTTCGCTCGATCGACGGACTCGGGGAGCCGCAACCGATCAGCGATGAACTGATCGCCAAGGTCATGGCCGTTCCTGGTGTCGCTGAGGTTGCCGGTCAGCTCCAAACCGACGGTGTGCAGCCGGTGAAGGCGAACGGTGATCCGGTGATCGCCCAGGGCCCGCCGCAGTTCGGCTTTGCCTGGGTGTCCGACAAGAAGCTCAATGCGTTCAGCGTTGTCGAAGGCCGTGAGCCGCGCTCTGGCGCCGAGTTCACGCTCGACCTCGACAGTGCCGCAAAGAACGACTTCGTCGTGGGCAAGTCGTATGACATCCTGACGCCGACGGGTCGCCACCGTGCCGCGCTCGTCGGGCTCGTGCGGTTCGGGCCGGAAAACGCAACCCTCGGCGCGACCCTGACACAGTTTCCTCTGGCGACGGCCCAGCAGTGGCTCGGACTCCCCGGACAGGTCCGCGTGGTCGACGTGCGCGTCGACGGTCGTGCAAACGTCGCTCGAGTGCAACAGGCGATCGAGTCGTTCGCTCCGGCCGGGACCGAAGTGGTGAATCAACGGACGCTGACCAAGGAAACCGAGGACGAATACATCACCAACGTGAACCTGATCGGAAACGTGCTGCTCGGCTTCGCCATCGTCTCGCTGTTCGTCTCGAGCTTCATCATCGCCAACACGTTCGCCATCGTCGTCGGTCAGCGGACACGCGAACTCGCGTTGCTACGCGCACTTGGTGGTTCTCGCACCCAGGTACGTCGGATGGTTCTGGGTGAGGCCGCGGTCGTCGGCATCGGCGCTTCGATCGTCGGCATCGGAGTCGGCGTGCTGGTCACCATCGGCCTGCGCGCTGCGTTCAGTGGCCTTGGCATCACCCTGCCGGACGCCGACCTCGTCGTGTCACCTCGCACGTGGGCGATCGGTTTGGTGCTCGGTCTCGGCGTGACGATGCTCGCCGCCATCCGTCCTGCGATGCGCGCCGCCAAGGTCGCGCCGGTCGCGGCGATGTCGGCCAGTGTCGCCGGCGCTGAAGCTGCGGTTTCGCCTCGATCTGCCGGCACCGGTCTTGGTGTTGTCGGCGCTGGAGTGGCCCTCATCGCGTTCGGCCAGCAGCAGTCAGGGGCCGCTGAACTGCTCAGCGTCGGCATCGGTGTGGTCGCGCTGGTCGGCGGAGTGCTTCGTCTTGCGCCTCTGCTCGTCCGACCGGTGTTGCGGGTGGTCGGCGCACCGGTTCGCCGTTTGCTCGGTCACAGCGGCAAGCTCGCTTCGGTCAACTCGATGCGCAACCCTCGCCGAACGGCGAACACGGGAGCGGCGCTGATGATCGGTCTCTCGGTGGTCGCCGGTTCTCTGGTCATCGGCGAGTCGATCAAGGCCCATCTCTCGAATGCCGTGTCGAGCACCGTTGCGGCCGACGTCCTGATCACGTCGAAGACGGACACCGGCGTTCCGCTGGTGCTGAGCGATTCCATGCGGGCCACGGGCGCGTTCGCCGCAATCACTGAGATCCGACCCGGTGAAGTTCGCCTCGATGGCAACAAGACGGCTGTCCAAGGCATGGCGTTCTCGACGTCGTCGCAGCTCTTCAACCTCGACCTTGCCGAAGGCCGTTTGACCAGCGACCGCAACACCATCGCCCTCTCGGTCGACAAGGCCGAACGCCTCGGCGTCGGCATCGGTGACACGGTGGACACCGAGTTCCCGATCGGCGCAGCACGTCCGTTGAAGGTGACGGCGATCTATCGTGCCGACACCCTCCTCGGAGACGCCGTGTTGGACCTGGCGAACTGGGATCAGGTCTCGATGGCATCGACGGCCAACGTCCTCGCCGGCAGGTTCCTGCCGTCGGTGACTGCCGCGCAGCGGTCCCAGGCGCTCACCGGACTCGCCGACGCCCTTCCGCAGATGAACGTGGAGACCGGTGACCAGTTCACTGAGCGCATCAGCGGACAGATCGATCAGCTCCTGGCGGTCGTGAACCTCATGGTCGTGCTCACGATCATCATTGCGCTGCTCGGCATCACCAACACCCTCGCCCTCGCGGTGATCGAACGAACGCGAGAGCTCGGTCTGCTCCGGGCCGTCGGCATGAGCCGTCGGGCCATGCGCCGCACTGTCCGATGGGAGGCGGCCCTGATCGCGGCCTTCGGGGCGCTGCTCGGCGTCGGCCTCGGCCTCGTGCTGGGATGGATCGGTGTTCAGGCTCTCCCTGACAACATCGCAACGGCGATGAATGTGCCGGCGGGTTCGCTCGCCGTGCTCACGACGGCTGCCGTTGCGGCGGCGATCCTGGCGGCACAGTTCCCGGCCCGCCGCGCCGCTCGCCTCGACGTGTTGAAGGCAATCGCACTGTAACCCCCTCGGGTTCGGCGAGTTTGGGGTCTCGGTGGCCTTGTGTTCAACCGAGACCCCGAACTCCTTTGCGAATGGGCGGCGACAGGCACGACCCCACTACGTTCGGCCCATGACGATTCCGCAATCCGTTGATGACCTCACCCCAGCATGGCTGACCGTGGCACTCGCCGGGTTGCTCGATGGTGGCTCCGTGACCGGTGTCCGGGCCGACGACATCGGCACCGGGGTCGGCGTGTTCGGCATCATCGCCCGACTCCATCTCACGTACGAAGGTGCGCCAGCCACGGCGCCGGCCACGGTGATCGCCAAGCTGCCGACGGGCGCGGAAGCGAACCGCAACGTTGGAATGGCCCTCGGCCTCTACGCCCGGGAGAACAATTTCTACGACACCATCGCCCACAGCGTTCCATTCCCCGTTCCGGCCTGTCACGTGTCGCTCAGCAACCATGACACCGGCGAGTTCCTGCTCATCATGGAGGACCTCGGCCACCTCGAGGCCGGTGACCAGCTTGCCGGCATCACGCCGGCCCGCGCCGCCAGCATCATCGATGCGCTCGCCGGATTCCACGCTGCATGGTGGGAAGCCCCCGCCCTCGATGAGCTCGGCTGGCTGCCGTTGCAGAACGATCCGGTGTATCTCGCTGCCGTGCCTCCGATCGTCACCGCCGGTGTCGCCGCGCTTCCAGCCCTTGTGGCCGACATCCCCGAAGGGTCCATCGAGTTGGCGTCGCGTCTCGACGCGAGCTTCGTCAGCATCATCCACAAGTGCGCCGCCGGTCCGCGCACCCTCGTCCACGGCGACGCCCGCCTCGACAACCTCTTCTTCACGCCGGGCACCAACGACTTCACCTTGATCGACTGGCAGCTGTCACTACGATGTCGCGGCGTCTACGACGTCGTCTGGCTGTTGGCCACGTCGATGGACGTCGAGCTGCAGAACGAGCATGCCGAGTCCCTGTTGGTCCGCTATCAGGCGGCTCTCGAACGCCACGGCGTGACGTGGCCGATGGCCGAGCTCCGGGTGGCCGCGGCGGAACAGGCGGCCTATCTGCTGAGCGGTCCGCTTTCGTTGATCGGCACGTTCGACTTCTCCGAGGCCGGCGACGGACGTGCGGCGCAGCTCACCCGCAAGTGGGTAGCTCGCGGTTTCAACCTTGCCCTGCTCTACGGCGTCGGGGACGTGCTCTGACGATCGGTCGACAAGTCAGTCGCGGTCTTGCCAGGTGCACACGCAGGCCTCGTTGCCTTCGGGGTCGGCGAGGACCCAGAACGCTCTGGCGTACGCGTCCGTGAGCAACCGTCCGCCGGCGTCGATGACGCGCGCGATCAGGGCCTCAGCTTCATCGTCGGGAACTCGGATGTCGACGTGAATGCGACTGCGCTGCGGACGAGGAGCGTCCATCTGCTGAAACCACAGCGCCGGCCCGCGGTGCCCCGGGTCGACAAGCGCATCGACCGGGTCCCCGACGTTGGCCGGCGGCTCCTCCACATAGCCGAGGAGGGCCTTCCAGAACGGCAACACCAAGGGGATGTCAATCGCGTCGATGGCGATCTCGACGGTGGCAACCCTCGACGGATCCCCCGTGAGGTTTCTCGTCCAGGCGAACTCATCGATGGCCGACGCCAACGCTGCATCGCGTGCAGTGAGGCCATTGGCGTCGTGGCTGGTGATCGACACCCGAACCGTGCCGGGATAGCGCAGATCGAGATCAGGATGGTGGTCGGCCTCGTCCGCCAACGCCGCGATCTGGCGCACGAACTCGGCGCCGGCAGCGAAGTCACCGCAGGCGAAATCGGTCACGAGCGTGTGGTTGATCATCCGCCAGTTGGGGAGGTCGAAGCGGCGGTTGAACTCCGATCGAGGGATGCGACTCGGCACGTGCTTCAGCGTAACGGGCGGTTCGTGCGGTGGAGCGCTGGCGCGACAGAAGAACTCGAATTCAGGTAGTATGTTTCCGTTGAAGGGGAGTATCCCGAATCTTCGCTGTCGTCAGCACGGCCCTGGGCCCGGCGGTGAAGGGCCGATTGCACCGGCGGGAGAGACCTTCGGTTTTTGCCTATCAAACCGACGGAGACCCAATCATGAAATGCCCAACCTGTCCTGACGCCGTCCTCGTGATGGCCGACCGTTCCGGGATCGAGATCGACTATTGCCCGTCGTGCCGCGGCGTGTGGCTCGACCGCGGTGAGCTCGACAAGATCATCGACCGAAGCGCAGCGGCTGCTCCAGCGGCCGCTGTCGTCTCTGGCCCGGCGCTCGCGCCGGCCTCGCGGGAGGTGTTACGCACCGACGACCGTTCGTGGAAACGAGACGACGATGACGACGATGACGACCGTCGTCGCTATACGTCAGACGGCTACAAGCCCAAGAAGAAGAAGTCGCTCCTCGGGGAGATCTTCGACTTCTAGTCCCAGAGCGCTACGCGCACATATGGTTACGCGTCACCGTAGGGCGACAGGTCCATCTTGGGGTAGCGCCGCCCGACGTCGCGAAGGGTCTGTGCGTTCCAGTACGGATCACCCGGTTTCGGAAATCCGAACAGGTCGCGCTCGCGAACGGTGGCGCGCTCCATCAGTTCCACCCAGTGCGGACTGTTCGCCGTATTCGGCCACGACATCTTCCCCGCCCAGGAAGGGCCGCTGACCTGGAAGTCGGTGAGCATGGCGAAGCGCGAGCGGCCAGAAGCACCGAAGTTCGAACCTCGGTGGAACACGTCGGTGCGGTACATGAACAGCGTGCCGGCGGGCCCCGTCACGCTGACCTCGACATCGGCGAATCGTCCCATGGGCAGCGAGAATCCAAACTCGCCAAGGGACTCGTCGGGAACCATCGGGATGTCGCGGGTGTGCTCCAGGGACACGACCTTTGTGGGACCGTCGAGCTCAGTGACATCGGAAAGGAGGAGGAAGGTGGTGAGCTGGCGGCCGACGCCGTCATCTCGGGGCACCACCATGGAGTGATTGCCGAAGTCGCGGTGATGTGTCTGGTCGTAGTCCACGGCGCCCGAGTACTTCGCCCACACCTCGACCTTGTAGAGCTCGAGTTCTGCCGAACCGAGAAATCGCTCGGCGGCGTCGATGAGGTCGGGATGCGTCGCCAGACGGTTCAGTTCCCACCCCTGGACCGGGAAGAGCTTCAGCCCGGCGAACTGGCCCTTGGCGAGATGCGCGAACGCAGACGGGTCGGCGAAGAACTGCTCGGGTCGGGGGAACGTGCGCCAGAGCTGATCCTGCGCAGCGGCGAGCTCGTCCGCGCCGAGGAATCCCTCGACGACGGTGAACCCCTGCGTGTGTAGCTCCTCGAGACAGGCATCGCTCACTCGCATGGCGCCACGGTAGGGGACGGCCCTGACTCTGTCGATGCCTGCGCAGGCGCGCCTGTTCAGAGAACCGGCGGTGATGCGAAGAGATCCCCGAGCTCATGATCGGGATGCACCGGGAACGATTCGGGCGCATCGATCCACATGCGCAGGAGATGGCGTCGCCGACCGAGCTCGGGCCAGTCGGTGTAGTCCGTCCGCGCATGCAGCACCGAGCGGTTGTGGAGCACGAGGGTCTGGCCGGGACGGAGGACGAAGCGCAGGGTGAGGTCGTCGTCGAGCGAGCATGCTTCGAACAGGTCGAGGGCGGCAATCTGCTCTCGACGCAAGGGTGTGCCAAGCGCATCGGCGGCGAGCTCGATGAAGGGTCGGTAGAGCACGCAGCTCAGCGTGCCTTCATGCTGCGACAGAACGGGCCGGGGTCGCGGCGACGGTCCGGCCACGGCAGCTCCATCCTGGCCGGCGATGCGCCAGTCGGGGAACGGAGCCATCAGCTCGTCGACGAGGGTCGGATCGGTGGCGGCCATTCGTTGCACGATCGAGGCCACGCTGACGAGGCTGCTTCCACCGCCCGACTTCGCCGCTTGCAGGCAGTGCAGAACGATGAGCGTCGGCGGGTCGGAGTGGGGCTTGAGCTCACCGCCTGATCGGTAGCCGCGATCGTCACCGCGCTCCACGTCGGAGAAATCCTTCACGTCCTCGACGAGCTCGTGGCGTGGCGACTGGAAGACGGGCGTGCCGAGCGTGCTCCCGAACGACTCGAGCTCGCCGCGTCGATCGTCGATGGCGGGCTCGGTCGGAGCGGTCGGCGCCGACTCGACGATCGCGAACCCGAACCGCTGGACGAGTGCGATGGCCTCCGACGCCGCGTCGGCGGACAGTGGCGCCGTGATGGTCGCTTCGCCGAGGCGACGGGCGATCGATGCGTCCCAACGCCGCGTCAGTGCCGGTTCGTTGGGCTCCACCGAACCTGTCTACCAGAGGCCCCCGAACCTCTCCACGGCTAGGCCCTTCAAGGGACCGTCGTCGTTGTGGTCGTTGTGGTCGTTGTGGTCGATGTGGTCGACGTGGTCGACGTGGTCGTGGACGTCGTTGTGGTGGTGGTCGACGTCGATGTCGTGGATGTCGGCGCTGTGGTGGTGGACGTCGTGGTCGGCAGCGTTGTGCTGGTGGTCGTGGTGGAGGTCGTCGTGGTGGACGGCCTCGTGGTGGAGGTCGTCGTCGAAGTGGTGGATGTCGTCGGCCGGGTCGTCGATGTTGTGGTGACCGGAGGAGTGGTGCTCGTGGCCACCGGGGCGGCCGTCACCGCGGGCATCGTCGGCACGGCGGGCGGTGTCGCTGTGGTCTTCGGCAGGGGAGGGATGGTCTTGGGGGCTAGCGGCTCGATCGCCGACCGTGGCATCGGTGACAGGGCGCCGCGGCAGGACGCGGCGCGACACGCGACTGTGAGCGAGACGCCGCCCCGGAATGAAAAGGTGGTTCGGCTCGTCTCGGACTCGGCAGCGGGTGAGTTGCGGGAGCGGGCCGGTTGGGAGGACAGGAAGCGTCCGGGATACAGCTCGAACTCATCCGACGCGATTGTCCCTGATCCGAACACGCGTCGCCCGTCGAGATCAAGACGGCCGTCGCTGCAACGCCGCAGACCCTTGGCTTTCCAGGTGACCTTGCACGACGTCACCTCGAACGCCACCGAGGCGGCTGTTGTGAGGAGCGCGCGGTGATCGCTCACCGGCCTCTCGGTCGAGGTCCACAGGCTCACGACCGTGGGCCCCGAGGCCAGAAGGAAGAAGAACTCGGACTCGCCGACCGGTGAGGCGTCGAACATCGACTCACGCCACGCGGCGATGGAGTCGGGTCCGGTGTCGGACTGCACGCTGATCGCCTGGCGTTCGAACCGGAAGGTCTCGGTCTCGACTGTGAAGCTCGCTGTCGTGCACGTGTTGAGCCGCTCGACGAGCCGGTCACGTGAACGAAGGGCTGCCAGTTCGTCGCGGAACACGTCGATCCGCTCGATCACGCTCTGCCCTTCCGGGCCGAGGAAGCCGACGCGTTCTGTGCGGACGGGCGCGCCCATCGCGGGTTGCAGGTGACGGCAGTCGAATGGAGCGGCTGCGGCGTTGACAGGTCTCGCCGTCCAACCGTCGGGCATCTCGTTGAGTGCGAGCGTCCGTCCGCTCGAGTCCGACGTGACCGCGAGAGGAAGCCGACTCACCGGGCGGTTGGACTTCCGCTTCGGTGAGAGCGTGGTCGTCGGGCCGACGACGGTCAGCGTCGACGCGGTGCCGAACGGCTTCGTCGTCAGGGGGGTCGCTGTCGTTGTTGATGTCGCGTTGTTGAGCAATGCCGAGGTGGGCGACACTGCTCCGCTCGATTCCATCGACGAGAATGCGCCTGCCGTGCCAATCGTTCCGGTGATGACTGCGAACAGCAGCGATCGCCGACGACGGTCGTTTCGGCTAGCCATGGCAATACCTCGGGTCGATCCTCGAACATTGGCCGAGGACCGACGCGGTCCGGCCTAGTGACCTGATCGGTGACTCGGCGAGGAACCTGACCAGTCGGACCCGATGATTGCGGACGGCGAGCGCAGATGACGACGTCCGATCGGACAGGACAAGCCGGTCCGATCGGTCTCGACGGGCCGTGTGTCTTTGCGGTTGGTCTGGTCCTCGCCCGGTCACGCACCATTGGCTGAAGTCGGGTGCTCGCCTGGCGGCACTGCTTGCTCGGGCTTCACGACCCGAGCATTCCTCCGTCGATGGCAAGGGCGTGGCCGGTGGCGAACGACGATGCGTCGGAGCGCAGCCACAGCACCGCCGAGGCGATCTCGTCTGGACGGCCGAATCGTCCGAGTGGGCTCAAGCGGCGAGCGAAACCGTTTCGAACTCGATCGCCGCCGCGTTGACGGCGTAGCGGAGCTCGCCGAATCGCTCGACCGCTGCGTCCACCAGCGCCGAGACCCGTTCTGCGTCGCTGACGTCGGCGCGTTGGAACGCAACCGTGGCGCAGCTTCAGACGGACCCGGAGGTGTGGTCGATGAGCCACTACGGAGGTCACACGCGCGATGTGTTGATCAACCTTCGGGATCGGATCGTGCTTGGTCTGGTCGAGGACAACCCGACCCCGAAGGCGATGTTCACCGCCGCACGCGTCGATCTCGGGCTGTACGACAGGGACGATCCGATCACGCTCGGCGACGAGCTTCGCCTGGCTGCGGAGCTGTTCAGCAGAACGATTAGTGCACTGACTAAAGCACAGCTCGCGAGGCCCATCCACTACGGATGGCCACGACCCGATTCCGAGTTGCAGGTACTGCAGTTCGCCGACCGCGAGTCGTTCGACCGCTACCTCACCGACCCTCGACGTACCTCGATGCTGGAGGAACGCGATCGTGTCGTCGCCCGCACGGAAGTGACGGAGGCAGTGCTCCTTTCGTAGCGGATCGGCGTGAGTTCGACGAACGTGCGCTTGCCCGTGACCGGTCTGGCAGCACCGGGCCGGCACCCGTTGTGTCAGTCCGCCTGTTGGACTGACCCGGCTTGTCTAGGTAGGTTCATTGAGTGGATTCCAAGGGTGTTGCCCGAAACGTGCGTCCCTCGATCGGCGCTCTCGAGTCCGCATGACGAAGAAGATCGATGTCGGTTCGGTCGACCATGCGCTCATGACCACGAGGGCAGTCCGTCGTCGGCTCGACCTTGCACGTCCCGTCGATCGTCAGATCATTCTCGATTGCATCGACATCGCGGAGCAGGCACCGTCGGGAGGCAATCAGGGCAGCCGTCGCTGGATCGTCGTCGAAGATCAGAAACGCAAAGACCGCATTGCCGAGATCTACATGGAGTCGGCCGGTCAATGGATGATCGAAGCCCACGAGAAGCTCGAAGGGACCGGTCATCCGCAGGAGAAGGTGATGGCCTCGGCGGCGTATCTGGCGAGGCACCTCGCCGAGGTTCCCGTCATCGTGATCCCGACGATCATCGGTGTTCACGACGGCAGCGGGCGACCCGGACTCTTCGACTCGGTCATCCAGTCGGTATGGAGTTTCTCCGTTGCTCTTCGGGCCAGGGGACTCGGCTCGGCATGGACGACGGCAATGCTTTCCCGGCAGGATGCCGTCGCCGATCTGCTCGGTATTCCGGAAGGCATGACCCAGATCGCCATGATCCCGGTGGCCTGGACCAAAGGAACTGAGTTCAAGCTCGCCCCCCGTCATCCGGCGCGAGAGATCACCTACTTCGACGGTTTCGCCCGCACCTGGGAGTCAGGCCCGAGCAATCCGCCATCGCTCGCCGATGGCCCCGGGACGATTGTCGAGGTCGACATCAAGGCGCCGCCGAAGTTTGTCTGGCCCTACATCATCGATATCAACTTCGGCGCGCAGTTCAGCGAGGAGTTCCTGCACGCTCGATGGAACGACGAGGCCGTCGGCCCTTCGGTCGGTGCGAAGTTCACCGGGTCGAACCGCCACCCGGCCATCGGCGAGTGGGACATGCCGTGCTTCGTGAACCGGTTCGTCGAAGGTCGTGAGTTCGGTTGGGTGACGTCGGACGCCGACCATCCCGGAGCGCAGTGGCGCTTCGAAGCGACGGCGATCGCAGGAGCGACCCGGTTGCGCCACTCGCTCGTGCTCGGGCCCGGTCCCTCCCGCATGAGCATCGCGATTGCTCGCATGCCGGAGAAGGAGCCCCGGATCCTCGAGCGTCGTCTCGATGAGCACCGGGTCAACATGACAAGGGTGGTCAACGGCATCAAGACAGCAGCCGAAACCGACGCCGGCGCGGCCCGCTCAGCCGACTCCTCCACTACGACGCGCCCACCGCTCTCGGGGCGAACCGCGTAGTACCGGTTCCAGCTGCGGCGTAGTTCGCAGCCTGCCTTGCTCCCGGAGCGACGCAAACCCCGAACTTGTCACCGCTACCGTGTCCGATCGCGCCAGAGGTTCGGTGATCCACGTAGATCTTCCCGGGCGGAGTTCCAACAATCTCCCAGCACCACGGGCCTCCGAGGCGCTGACCGCACTGGGTAGCGGGGCCAGGCGGTGATGTCTCCCGAGGGATGGTTCGGCTCGGTCCGCTCCGTTCGCAATTCGATTGCCCGTGTCGCGTTTGTTCCGGCGAGGACCAATCGGGCTGATGTCGCACAACGCTGGCCGATGCCCGATGGGCGGGGCGGGGTCGTCGTCTTCACCACAAAGACGATTCAGCATCGTGAAAAACCCGTTCGCTTTTTTGCTCGTTACGACGACGGCGACTGGTTCTTCGGAGACCTTGAGACCGAACTGACGCAGGAGAACGTCGTTCTGCTCCACCTCGAGCACCTTGTCGCCGCTGGCGGACGAGTTGTTGATGTGCCGGCCGCCACTACGACACGCAACTCAAAGCAACCCGCAAGCGGCTGATCGAAGCCGTTGACACGTGTGCGACGACGCTCACAGCGATAGGCGGATGTGGGCCGGTCGTTGCCGCGTTGATCCTGGGTCACACGGGCGACATGACCCGTTTTGCGAGCGCTGCGCACTTCGCGTCGAACAACGCGACCGTACCGTTCGGGGCCTCACCGGGTGAACGGAAACGACACCGCATCAACCAACGCGGGAACCGGCAACTGAACTTCGGGTTGCACATGATCGCTGTCTCGCAGCTCCGCTGCTCGTGTCCCGGCCGCGTGTACTACTACCGTAGGCGCGCTGAGGGTATGAACACGAAGGAGGCACTCCGGGCGTTTGAAACGTCAGATCTCCGACGTCGTGTTCGACACCATGGTGGCCGACGCGAAACGTGTGCGGGTGGGCCCGGGAGGACACTCAGGAACGACTACGACTCCAGCGTGACCGACCTCACATCCTGAACAGTCGGCTCTTCGGAGAAGTCACTTCCCGGACCCGAACCCGACTCTACGACCACACCGCCACGTTCTCCAACAAGCAGCGATCCCGCGCGCCACGAAACCCCTCGAAATCGCGACGTGACAGGTAAGCGGCTTCGAAGTGTGCGGATCGTCAGATCGCGACCGGGCCGCATTCCATTGCGCCCGTCACATGGTCGGAGAAGAGCGGGGCAGGCGCACCGGCACACACGGCAACAGGATGGACCGCTTGACGAACCTTCGTATACACGACGTATACTGATTGTATGACGCAGGCCTTAAGCTTCCGAGCCGACGCATCACTCGCCGAAGAACTCGATGCCGCCGCGGCCGAGGCGGGCGTCCCTCGGAGCGATCTGTTGAACCGGGCGGTCCGCGAGTTTCTCTACCGTCTTCGATGCGAGCGCGACGCCGAGCGGTACGCCCTCCACCCGCTCACCGCAGCCGAGACGGCAGCCTGGCCGAACGAGGCATGGCCAGACGAGGACACCGACTGGACGGAAGTGTTCAGCGAGTGAAACGGGGCGAGATCTGGTTTGTTGATGTCGGACGAGGCGGGGATCGTCCCGTTCTCGTCCTCACACGCGATCCCGTTGCCGACCGTATCGACGCAGTCGTCGTGGCCCATCTGACAACGACGATCCGCGGGCTGACGTCGGAACTGCGACTGGGCCTCGGCGACGGGCTCAAACAGGACTGCGTCGTTTCGTTCGACAACCTCCACACGCTACCGAGATCGTCGTTTCGCCGGCGTGTTGCGATTCTTCGTCCAGCCCGACTCGACGAAGCGTGCGACCGACTAGCCGACGCACTCGGCTGCGGCGACCATTAAGGACCGGCGCGCACTGCTTGACAACATCACCGGCATGTGGCGGTTACCGAGTGGCGGTTGGCGATCGCTGATCGGGGCCATCAGAACTTGCCGTTGTCGTGCGCCATCTCGGCGGGGATCTCCTGGATCACGTCCCGGTGCTCGAGATCTTGCCGTCTTCGAGTCGAAACAGGTCGTAACGAGGCCGTCCGAGCGTACCGAAGGTGCCTTCGGACTCGTTGTGGACGACATGGCCACCGATCCTGCTCCCGCCCCGCTGCGTTCAACTCGACGCGTTTCTCGCGCACCTACGGGTGTGGCGGGCCTCGGGCCGATAGGGCCGCAGCGACGGAAGCTGCGTGCTCAGCGCTGGAAGGGAAGCGGCTCGATGTCGTAGAGGCCCATGTCCTCGGCTTCCGTCACCATCTCCTGCAGGATCCTGCCAACTTGTTCGCACTCGGAGCTGCGGAACGTCTCGAGGCTGAGGCTGTCGACGAGATCGGCGTCGCGTGCGCATGACCTGATCTCGCCCGAGGTAAGCAGGCGACGAACCGACTCGACGCTCGTGTTCAGCGTCCTCGCCGCCTGTTCGTGACTCAACATCCGCCCAGCTTCGCATCGGCCGCAGACCGGCGGCCATGTCATTGGAATAGTCCCAACGGACGATCCAAGAGATCCTGGGCCATCAGGAGGAACTCGCCGACAGGTTCGAGAACTTCGATCCGGACCGGGGCCAGGAGCGCCCGATCGAGGAGTATCTGGAGGCTGTCGATTGAGAATCGGCAGAGCGAATTCGACAGCGACGGCCATTTCTTCGAGTGACACCGTCCACCCTCGTGAGGGCCTGATTGATACTCGGTCGGCGTTGCGATGCTCCGGGGAGCCGGGGCGAGATCTTGGTCCGCCCCGCAGGGTTCGTTGAGGGCGCTTGCCGCCGCCCACGGTGACAACTATGGTTGTCGCAGTGGAGATTCTCGTGCCCGCAAGCACGGAATCTCCGACGACGATATTCGCCACGCCTACGAAAACGCCATCGCTTCCGTCATGGTCCCCGACCAGCCGAACTTCGCGATGGTGATCGGCCCCGACCAGTCCGCACAACTCCTCGAAGTCGGCATCCTTTCCGACGACGACAACGACTACGTCATTCACGCAATGCCCGCCAGACCCAAGTACCTAAAGGTGATCCGACCGAACCGAGGCGACCCATCATGACCAGTAGGCAGAACCCAAGAGAACTGACCAGCGCCGAGGCCGACGCGATCGTCGCC
>JANPDB010000047.1:0-11627 GCA_031431255.1 Acidimicrobiia bacterium
CAACATCCGGAAGTTTCTGCGCTTCTTGTTGTCATCCAACCTGGGCGAGGTGTTCACGATGTTCTTCGGAGTGGTGCTCGCGGGAGCCATCGGACTCGACGCCACCAACGAACCGATCGCCGTTCCCCTGCTGGCCACCCAGATCCTGTGGATCAACCTGCTCACCGACACTGCCCCGGCCCTCGCCATGGGCGTCGACCCACCGCCCGACAACATCATGAAACGGAAACCACGTCGACTGAACGACCGCGTCATCGATGCACGAATGTGGCTCGGCATCGCGTGGGTCGGATTCGTGATGGCCGCGTCGACTCTTGCCGCGCTCGACCTTCGCCTCGACGGCGGGATGCTCGGAGGATCGGGCACCATCGAGGAAGCACGCACCATCGCATTCACGACACTGGTCTTCGCTCAGCTGTTCAACGCCTTCAACGCCCGATCCGACACCGTCAGCGCGTTCCACAGTCTGTTCACGAACCGCTGGCTCTGGGGTGCCGTCGCACTCTCCACCGTCCTGCAAGTTGCTGCCGTACAGCTACCCGTCTTCAACCGCCCGTTCGGCACGACCCCGATGGCACTTCGTGACTGGGTCCTTTCTACGACACTCGCCAGCATGGTCCTCTGGGCCGACGAAGCCAAGAAGCTGCTCCTCCGCAAGGCGATGCCGTCACTGACGTAGCCGGAAACGAACCCCGGGCACAGCTCTCCCCGGACGCGACACCTTCGCGTCACTACCGTTCGAAGTTCACTACCGTTCGAAGTTCACGACCTCACGAATCACCCTGGCCACGGAAGCAGCATTCAGCCCGCCCTCGCCGCTCGCGATGGATCCATCGATCTCTGTCCTCGATGTTCGGACGCCGGCCGAGGGTCGAAAACGCGACGATGTCGAGGTCAGGACCTCGTCGCCTCGAGGAGCATCCGACGTTCCGCTGCCGCGAGCATGTGGTGGGTCGCCGCGGCGGCACTGGGATCGACCGACACCGACGTGATCCCGAACCGGACCAGATGTTCCGCGAACGCCGGGCGATTCGAGGGAGCTTGGCCGCACAGCGACGACGTGAGGCCGTGGGCGCGGGCCTCAGTGATGATGTGCTCGATCGTCGCCAGGACCGCAGCATCCTCCTCGTCGAAGAGCTCGGCGCAGACCTCGGAGTCACGGTCGACACCGAGTACGAGTTGGGTGAGGTCGTTCGAACCGATCGACACGCCGTCGATGCCCAAGGCTGCGTAGTCACCGATGCGATATGCCACGGACGGCACCTCCGCCATGACCCATCGCTTGAGACCGCGTTGGCGTCCGAGCGAGCTGGCGTCGATCATCTCGAGGCACGCTTCGAGCTCCCACAGCGTGCGCACGAAGGGAATCATCACGTGCACGTTCGGTGTCTGCTCCCGCACGCGGGCCAGCATCTCCAACTCCAGCTTGAACAACTCGGGGTCCTTCACGTACCGGAAGCAGCCCCGGTACCCGATCATCGGATTGTGCTCCTCCGGCTCGAACCGGTCACCGCCCTCGAGGCCCCGGAACTCGTTCGTCCGGAAGTCATAGGAGCGGTAGATGACCGGTCGGGGAAAGAACGCAGAGCTGATGCGCAACAGGGACTCGGACATCTTGGAGATGAAGTCCTCCTGACGATGCTCCGCGAGGAGTTGCTTCGGGTGGACTCCCCCGAGCGCTTCGGTGAGCATGAACTCGGCCCGCAGGAGGCCGACCCCATCGACGTCGAGCGCCGCGGCGGCCTCCGCCTGTTCGGGAAGCGCGACATTGACGTAGAGCAGGGTTCCCGTCGCCTCGGCGCGGGTGAACGCGGACGAAGGTGATGCCGGCGCGGCAGTGGCCGACGCCGATGCGGCAGTGGCAGCGGGCCGGGTATCGCCGGCGGTGATCGTGCCATGGCGTCCGTCGACCGTCACTAGCTGTCCGGTGGTCAGCAGGTGCGTCGCATCACGCGCTCCGACGATGCACGGCACACCGAGCTCGCGGCTGAGAATCGCGGCGTGGCAGGTGGCGCCACCGGACTCCGTGACGACGGCACCGGCACGGTGCATGGAAGGTCCCCAGTCCGGGTTGGTGGCCGGGGCAACGAGAATCTCTCCGACGAGGAGCGATGCACCTTCGGCCGGCGACTGGAGCACTCTCACGACACCCGTCGCCAGTCCGGGCGAGACACCGAGACCGCGCAGCAGCACGGTCGCCGGCCCGGCCGCGGCGGCGCCGGATGGCGCAGGAGTGGTGGGAGCAGACGTCGGAGCGAGCGCGGTGACGGGCCGGGCCTGGAGCAACCACAGGTGGCCTGCGGCGTAGGCCCACTCGATGTCCATCGGGATGGCGTAGTGGTCCTCGACCACTTGGATCAACCTGGCGACTTCGAGGACCTCGTCGTCGGTGAGGACACGATGGTCGGCGTCGATGTCGCTCACGGCGAGGGTCCGGTCGTGGCCGTCGGGTCCTCGCACGATCTTGCGCGTCTTGTGTCCGACGCGCACGTCGTCGATCCGAGGACCGTCCTTTGCGACGGTGTAGGTGTCGGGTTCGACTTCGCCGCTCACGACGATCTCGCCTTGACCGAACGACGCCTCGACCATGATCCGCGTACGGTCTCCGCTGACCGGATCGACGGAGAATCCGATCCCGGCCCGCTCGGACTCGACCATCACCTGGACGACGACGGCGATGGCCGGTTCGTCGAGCAGGTGTTGGGAGTGCCGATAGTCGAGGGCACGCGGGCCATAGGCGGATGCCCAGCACTCGCGCACGCTGTCGATCACTTCTGCGGCAGTGCGCTGGTTCATGAAGCTCTTGTGCATGCCGGCGAACGAGGTCGCCGCGGTGTCCTCACCGGGAGCAGACGAGCGCACGGCCACGAACGGAGCCGCCTGACCAATACGCTCACCGAGCTTGGCGTAGGCATCGCCGATCGCCGAACTGAGCCACGAAGGGACTTCCAGAGACGACACGATCGCCTGCAGCTTGGCGGACACCTCGTCGAGATCAGCTGGACTCTCCGACCCGCCCGACGCGAGCGTGCCATCGGAGTCCAGGATCGGACGGACGAGGGACAGGATCTGCGAACGCACACCCGTCTCGTCGAGCACTCGGAGGAAGACCTCGGCACTGATCACGAAGCCAGGAGGCACCGGGAGGCCGACACCGGTCAGCTCACCGAGCCCGGCACCCTTGCCACCGACGGACGCGACATCGCCCCGACCCAAATCGTCGAACCAACGGATCGATTCCATGTCGTCTACTCCATTCCGCCGCGGCCGAACCTGCCGCGGCAACGTTTACGATGACGCCAGGACAGCGAGCGCTCCAGTGCCAAAGGTCCGAAGCGAGCGTGCCGGATGCCGCCGCGCCAGAGCCCAACGGAAGGGCGGCGCCGACGAATAGTGCCTATTCCATCCCCATCGGCATCGCTCCGGCCGACGTTGGGTTGTCCTCCCGATCGACAAGGGTCACGTCGGCGAGGAGCAACGTCCCGGCAACCTCGACCGCGCTCTCCAGCGCGAGGCGAACCACCTTGACGGGATCGATGATCCCCCGCTCGTCGAGCTCGGTGAACTCCCGCATGTGGGCATCGAATCCGAAGAAGCCGACACCCGCCCGCACCTTCTCGACCACCGGCCCCTCATCCACTCCGGCGTTGCGGGCGATCTGCCGAGCGGGAACCTCAAGGGCCAGCCGCACCACATGCACCCCCGCCCGCTCCGCCGCATCGCACTGCTGCTCGGCCGCTTCGACGGCGTCAATGGCCCGCAGCAGCGCGGCTCCGCCGCCGGGGACGATGCCCTCCGCGACCGCAGCCCGGGTCGAGGAGATCGCGTCATCGAACGCGTCCTTCAGGCGTTTCAGCTCTGCCTCGGAAATCGCGCCGACCCGGATCAGCGCAACGCCTCCCGAGAGCTTGGCGAGGCGCTCCTGGAGCTTCTCCTTGTCCCAATCGGATGTGGTGTCGGCGATCTGGCGGCGAAGCTCTTGACAACGAGAAGCGACTGCCGCGGTGGCACCGCCGCCGCCGATGATCGTGGTCGTATCCTTGTCACACACGACGCGATCGGCCTGTCCGAGGTCGGCCATCGTCACGGAGTCGAGCTTGATGCCGAGATCCTCCGAGATCATCTTCGCCCCAACCAGGATCGCCATGTCCTCGAGCATGGCCTTGCGCCGGTCCCCGAAACCGGGGGCCTTCACCGCACAGGTCGTCAGGGTGCCGCGAAGGCGGTTGACCACCAGGGTGGCAAGCGCCTCGCCCTCCACACTCTCGGCGACGATCAGCAGCGAACGCCCTGCCTTCAGCACCTCTTCGAGGAGCGGGACCAAGTCGGTCATCGACGAGATCTTCCGGTCGATGAGCAGGATCAGCGGATGGTCGAGAACGGCCTCCATGGCTTCTCCGTCGGTCACGAAGTACGGCGAAAGGAAACCCTTGTCGAACTGCATGCCTTCCACCACTTCGAGCGTCGTCTCCGTGCCACGTGCCTCCTCCACCTCCACCACACCTTCGGACCCCACCTTCGCCACGGCTTCGGCGACGAGCGCGCCGATCGTCGCGTCACCATGTGCACTTACGGTCGCGACATGCGCGGTGTCGGCCTGGTCCTTGACCGGCCTGGCCATCGCCAGCAGGGCCTCGACCGCGGCGACTGACCCCCGCTTCATCCCCTTGCGCAGCTCGACGGCGCTGGCGCCGACCAGGACGTTGCGGAGGCCTTCGGCGAACATCGCGTGAGGGGGGGCGTCGACGTGGTGGTGCCATCGCCGACGGCATCGTTGGTCTGGACGGATGCTTCCTTCAGCAGTTGCGCGCCGAGGTTCTCGAAACGGTCCTTCAGCGTGATCTGTTTCGCGATCGTCACACCGTCGTCGCAGACGAGAGGTGCACCGAACTTCCGCTCGATGATCACCGAGCGTGCTTCAGGTCCGAGTGTCCCTCGGACCGCATCGGCCAACGTGGTCGCGCCGCGGAGCAACTTCACGCGCGCCTCGTCGTGGAACAGGAGTTCGCTGTAGTTGGTCATGCGACCAGCGAAGTCTTTGCTCGGTCGACCAACCAGAGTCCTTCGTCATCCTCCAGCCGTTCGAGTGGCCCGTCATTCATCGTCCACGCTTTGCCCCGATGCTCCGCCCGCAGCAACCGACGAACGGCTCGCTCCGGACCCGACGATCGCCTCTTCCGTCGGAGTGCGTGGAGCTGTCAGAACGAGAGTTGTCCAACTGAGCCAGGGAGGTTCACATGTCAACCACACTTGTTTCCGCCCCCGACCTCCAAACGCCGAAGATCTTCCGAGACGAGTGGCCGTTCGGTCGCCTGTTCGAGGGTTTCCGAGAAGTGGAGCCGACCATCCGAGTCGAGGAAACGCTCGACAAGGACACCTTGGTCATCAAGGCCGAGGCCCCCGGTATCGATCCGGAAAAGGATGTCGAGGTCTCGATGGCCAACGGCAAACTCTTCATCAGCGTCGAACGCCGTGAGAGTTCCGACAGCGAGAAGAACGGAGCGACACGCAGCGAGTTCCGCTACGGATCGTTCACCCGCACCATCGCCCTGCCGGAAGGCACCCCGGTCACCGACGTCAAGGCAAGCTACAAGGACGGAATCCTCGAGGTCCGGGTACCGATGCCGCCGACGAAGGCCGCGGCCACGAAGGTCCCGGTGTCACGAGCCTGACCCTTCTGCCGTTTTTCTTGCCCGGTGGCTGATACGCAGCCACCGGGCAACACGCGGGTAGGGAGCCCACGACCACAGGAAGGATCGGTACGGAGCCATGTTCGCCAAACGGGGAGCCCTGTTCGCCAACCGGATCGACGCTGGCCGCCGCCTCGCTTCGAAGCTCGAGCACCTACGAGGACATGACCTCGTAGTGCTCGGGCTTCCGCGCGGCGGTGTGCCCGTGGCCGCGGAGGTCGCACGTGCTCTCGGTGCGCCCCTCGACCTGATCGTGGTCCGCAAGCTCGGCGTCCCGTTCCAACCCGAAGTTGCCATGGGGGCCATCGGCGAGGACGGTGCCAGGGTCATCAGCCACGACCTGATCGCCTCGGCCGGGATCACCACGCAGGACGTGGCGCTGGTGGAGCAGCGCGAGCGCGCCGAACTGGAGCGCCGCGCGCTGCGGTTCCGAAGGGATCGTCCGAGGCTCAGCCTCCGGGGCCGAATCGCGGTCGTGGTCGACGATGGCATCGCCACCGGGTCCACCGCCCAAGCGGCGTGCCAGGTGGCCCGTGCCCACGGCGCGAGTCGTGTTGTGCTCGCGGTGCCCGTGGCACCCCCGGACTGGACGCTCCGCCTGGCCGACGCCGCCGACGAGTTCGTCTGCGTGGAGACGCCCGAGCAGTTCCGTGCCGTCGGCCAGTTCTATGCCGACTTCTCGCCGACAACGGATGACGAAGTCGTTGACTGTCTCGACCGGCCCGCAACCCCCAGTCCGGGCAGTACCGAGGCGTTCGTGTCGTCCGCAGATGGATGGGCCGGCCCGGCCGAGGTCGACGACGAGGTTCGCATACCGTCGGGGGGCCGGATTCTCTCCGGACACCTGACGGTCCCGGCGGGCGCTTCGGGCATCGTGCTCTTCGCGCACGGGAGCGGAAGCAGCCGCCACAGTCCGCGCAACCGATTCGTCGCGTCGGTGATCCAAGGCGCCCGACTGGGCACGCTGCTGTTCGACCTCCTCACGGCGGAGGAGGAGTCCGATCGGGCCAACGTCTTCGATGTCGAGTTGCTGGCCCACCGGCTGACCGACGCGACCGGGTGGCTGCATTCGCTCCCCGGCTACGCCGATGTCGGAATCGGCTACTTCGGCGCCAGCACAGGAGCGGCCGCGGCCCTGTGGGCGGCTGCGGATTCGGCCAATCGGATCAGCGCGGTCGTGTCGCGCGGCGGCCGTCCCGACCTCGCCGGCCCGCGACTGACCGCCGTCACCGCGCCAACGCTGCTGATCGTCGGCTCGCTCGACGGTGTGGTTCTCGACCTGAATCGGCAGGCCCAGGCCCGGCTTCGATGTCTGACACAACTCGCCGTCGTACCGGGCGCCACGCACCTGTTCGAGGAACCGGGGACGCTTCGACAGGCCGCCGAGCTCGCCCGGGGCTGGTTCGTGCACCACCTTGCCCAGCACTCGAGTTCGGGTGATTTGTTGCTCACGGAGCAACAAATGCCCCGAACATGACCGCGAAAGAACAGGAGAAGAAATGAACACGTCGACATCGAAGGCGAAACTCCCACCGCGCTGGTTCATCCGGCTGTTTTGGTCCGCCCACCGCCGGCTGTACCTGGTGAGTCGCGGTCATCTCGGACTCACGAAACCGAGGCCGCAGGCGAACAAGTACGGCATCGCGCGTCTCACCACGCTCGGGCGACGGACCGGTATCGACCGCAGCGTCATGTTCGGTTACTTCGAGGATGGTCCGAACCTCGTCACGATGGCCATGAACGGCTGGGGCGAAGGCGAACCGGCTTGGTGGCTGAACCTGCAGGCCAACCCCGACGCCCGGGTCGAACTCGCCGACGGTTCACGTCTGGTCAGGGGCCGTGCCGCACACGGCGAAGACCGGGAACGACTGTGGGCGCGCTGGGGTGAGATCGACAAGAACCTCGACGCCTACGCAGCACGGCGATCGGGCCAGACCGCAGTCGTGATCTTCGAACCACGGAACTGACACCGCAAACACGCCCCCGCCATTTGCCGACCGCGGTAGTGCCCAACGGCCCTGTTGGAGGCACGGCCTCGCGGTGCAGGGTCGAGGTGGGGCAGGGGTTCCGAAATGCCGGGTGCCCAGGAGGGACGAAATGATCGAGAAGAAGCTCCGCACACTTATCGTCGGCACCGTCAGCGGCGTCCTCACCGTCACCACTATCAGACAGGTGGTTGACCACCCAGAGGGCCCCGATCTCGCGGATCGCGTTCGAACGGAGCTCGGCCCGCTGGTGAAGGAGCTCGACCTTCCGCGCATACACGTCATGGCCGAGGGAACCGTCGTTCTCCTTCATGGTGATGTGGGATCAGTCGAGCAGGCCGAACATATCGAGGACGCGGTCGCTCGGCTACCGGGGGTGAGCGTCGTCGAGTCGCACCTGCACATCGGCCTCCTCCCCGGCGATTCCCGTCCGTCGGAGGGGCACGCTCATGCGCCGCGATCGGAGATGCTCACCGCGCTGCTGGCCACGGCCGAGGCCATCGGCATCACCGGGGAACCCGCTGCGGCCGCCGTTCGCGGAACGCTGAACGCGGTGATGAACCAGATTCCGCCGGATGAACGTGAGCAGCTTGAGGGCCACTTCCCGAAAGACGTCCGAACCTTCATCAACGCCCGGCGCCTGATCGGCGAGAACGCCAGGCATTGGAAGACCGAACTCGGCCTCGATGCAGCGGCGGCGCTCCGCGGCGGGATCACGGTCGATGACGCCGAGGTACTGGTGCCCGCGGTCATCGGAGTCGTTCGCCGCTTCGTCCCCGAAGAGGACGCCGACGTCGAGGCGACCCTCCAACGCCGGATCCGGGAGCTGTGGGACGTGTCGGTCGACCCGAATGTCGAGGACACCGACTCGGAAACGTCGGGCTGAGGGCATCTCGAACGCCCGCCACACGTCGAAGTGCCCAACCTCGACGAATCCACCATCTCTCATCGAAGTAGCAGTCCCCCTCTTGGAGAACACCATGGAAACCCTTTCCCTCGCCACCCTCCACACCCTCCTCGATGTCGCCGAGCGACCGCGCGTCTCCATCGTCGTGCCAGCGGCTCGCGGGGCCTACGACCAACGCCAGGCCCGCCTCGATCTGAAGAACCTTGTCGCCCAGGCACGAACTGAAGTCGCGAAGCAACTGCGACCGCACCAGACCGATGCGTTGCTCGCGCCGGCAGAGAAGCTGATCGACGACGCGTCACCGTGGCCCCAGGGTGGTGGCGGCATCGGCCTCTACCTCGCACCCGGCCGGTCGACGGTCGTGCATGTGCCGAGCATCGTCGCTCCCCGAGTGATGGTGGGAGAGCGTTTCGACGTCATACCGCTGCTCGCCGTGCTCACGCCCGACACCGAGTTCCACGTGCTCGCCATGAGTCGCAAGCACCTGAAGCTCTACCGGGCGACGAGGCACAGCATCGAAGAACTCCACCTTCCGGATCTGCCCAAGAGCCTCGAGGACGCGCTGTGGTACGAGCGCCGCGACAACGTCGGCACGACACCTGTCGGGTACGGCGGCCCATCGTCGCAGGACGAGCGCAAGGAGATGTACCCGAGGTACTTCCAGCACATCGACCGGGTGCTCGAGCCGGCGCTCTTCGCCGCCGGCTTCCCGTTGGTCCTCGCCGCAGTCGAACGAGAGGTCAGCGGCTACCGCTCGGTCAGCCGCCACCCCCGACTGTGCAAGGAAGCCGTCGTCGGCAATCCAGAGCTCCTCACCGATTCGGCGCTCCACGAGCGAGCGTGGGAAGCCGTGGAGGCCGACCTTCGACACGGGAGGGACAAGGTGATCGACCGCTTCAACGAGTTGACCGGCACCGCGCGTCGATCAGTGGACGTCAACGAGATTCTTGCTGCGGCGTCTGCTGGCCGCGTCGAAACACTGCTGCTCCCGGCGACCGTCGGCTCGGGGCCGCATCCGCAGCCGTTCGTCGCCGGTGACGCCGATGATCTGGTGAACCGCGCTGCGATCGACACGCTGACCCATCGCGGAGACATCGCCCTGGTACCGCCGTCGGCGATGCCCGACGGTGCCGCCATGGCGGTGATCCTGCGCTGGGGCGAGCACGGGTGAGCGACACGTCACCGCGTACCTCAGCCTCCTCGTCCCCCGGCGAGCAGAGCCCCGGCGCGCCCGACCAGAAGCCACCGAAACCACCGGTCCGGCCGACGTTCACGCGATGGATTCCGTTCATCGCGATGATCTTCCTGGTCAACCTCTTTCTGGCCTCGCTGCTGCCGGCGAAAGAGCCCTCCCGAATCACCCTTCCGTACTCGTCGTTCTCCGACGAGGTGACGCGCGGCAACGTGTTGTCGGTGTCGTCGAAGGGCGCCACCCTTGAAGGGGAGTTGCGCAAGGCCGTCACCTATCGACCGCCGGAGACCGGCGCGAAATCCGTGACCGGTCTCCGGTTCCGAACCGAACGGCCGACGTTCGCGACCGACGACCTCCTTGCACAGCTCCGGGCCAACAAGGTCACGGTCGGGGCAAAGCCCGAGAAGGTCGACCAGCCCCTGTGGATCCTCCTCGTCACCGGGGTAGGCCCGACGCTGCTCCTCATCGGCGTGATGTACCTCATCTTCCGCCGGTCCGCCGCGGCGATGGGCGGACTGGGTGACATCGGCCGATCGAAGGCGGACCTCTACGTCGCCGGCATCACGCACACCACCTTCGACGATGTCGCCGGCATCGACGAGGTGGTGGACGAGATGCGCGAGATCGTCGACTTCCTGCGTGACCCGCAGCGGTACCGAAATCTCGGTGGCACCATCCCCAAAGGAGTGCTGCTCACCGGCCCACCGGGGACCGGCAAGACGCTCTTGGCCCGCGCGCTCGCCGGCGAAGCCGCGGTGCCGTTCTTCTCCATGGCGGCGTCCGAGTTCATCGAGATGATCGTCGGTGTCGGCGCCAGCCGCGTCCGGGACCTCTTCGACAAGGCACGGGCAGCGGCGCCGTCGATCATCTTCATCGACGAGCTCGACGCGGTCGGCCGCGCCCGGGGAGGCTCGGTCTCCTTCGGCGGTCACGACGAACGCGAGCAGACGCTGAACCAGATCCTCACCGAGATGGACGGCTTCACCGGCGCCGAGGGCGTGATCGTCGTGGCGGCGACGAACCGTGCCGAGATCCTCGACCCCGCGCTGCTGCGTCCCGGACGCTTCGACCGCCATGTTGTCGTCAACCCACCCGATGTAGTGGGCCGAGAGGCCATCCTGCGGGTGCACACGCGGAGCGTGCCGCTGGCGCCGGACGTCGACCTCGGCGCCATCGCCGCCGCCACACCGGGCATGGTCGGCGCCGATCTCCGCAACCTCGTCAACGAGGGAGCGCTGCTCGCCGCCCGACGTCGCCATGAGATGGTGAACTCCGACGACTTGTCCGAGGCGCTCGAGCGGATCCAGCTCGGCGCTGCACGTCACCTCGTGCTCACCCTGGAGGACCGCACCCGCACCGCCGTGCACGAGTCGGGCCACGCGCTGCTCGGCATGCTGCAACCCGGTGCCGACCCCGTGCGCAAGATCTCCATCATCCCCCGGGGCCGGGCGCTCGGAGTGACCTTCCAGAGCCCCGAACGGGATCGGTACTCCTACACCGAGGGCTATCTGCGTGGACGCATCATCGGAGTCCTTGGCGGCCGCGTCGCCGAGGACCTGAAGTACGGCGACATCACCACCGGCGCGGAGGACGACCTCCAGGTGGCCACTGCACTGGCACGCCGGATGGTGGGCCGTTGGGGGATGTCCGATGCCATCGGGCCGGTCAGCGTCATGTCCGAGGACGATGTCGTCGACTTCGGCCAGCCGAGTGGCAACGCCGCCGTGTCGGAGGAGACGAAGCAGCTGATCGACACTGAGGTACGCAAGCTCATCGAGGAATGCGAGGCGGCGGCAACGACCATGCTCCGGGCCGAGGAAACCCGACTCGACCGGCTGGTTGCCGAGCTCGTC
>JANPDB010000048.1:0-4931 GCA_031431255.1 Acidimicrobiia bacterium
GGCCGGGCCTCCATCTCCAGTGCCTCGGTCACCGCGGCATCTTCTCACGAGCGCTCTGCGTCGCACATCTCGGTCGTCCGACCGTGTCGACGGGCGACCACTAGGTTGGTTGGCCGTATGGCCGCACCCACCATGGACAAAAGCCGATTCATCGTCACAATGCGCGATCTGCGCCGCTTCTACCCGCCCGACCGGGAGGTGCTGCGCGGGATCAACATCTCGATGTATCCGGGGGCCAAGATCGGCATCCTCGGCTCGAACGGTTCGGGTAAGTCGTCGCTCCTCAAGATCCTCGCCGGAGTCGACACGGAGTACCAGGGCGAGATGCGTGTCACGCCCGGATTCACCATCGGCTACCTCGCCCAGGAGCCCGAGCTCGACGAGACAACCGACGTCATCGGCAACGTGCGCCAGGGACTCGGAGAGCTGGCTGGGCTCGTCGACCGCTACAACGAGGTCTGCAACGCCATGGGCGAGCCCGACGCCGACTTCGACAAGCTGCTCTCCGAACAGGCCGACCTGCAGGACAAGATCGATGCCGCGAACGCCTGGGACCTCGACCGTCAGCTCGAGATCGCCTTGGACGCCCTTCGGTGCCCGCCGAGCGACGCCGACGTGTCGAAGCTCTCCGGCGGTGAGCGGCGCCGCGTCGCGTTGTGCCGCCTGCTCCTGTCCAAGCCCGACCTGCTGCTCCTCGACGAACCAACCAACCATCTCGATGCCGAGTCGGTCGGCTGGCTGGAGCGGTTCCTCCAGGAATACACCGGCACCGTGGTCGCCGTCACCCACGATCGCTACTTCCTCGACAACGTCGCCGGCTGGATACTCGAGCTCGACCGTGGGGCCGGGATTCCGTACGAGGGGAACTACTCGGGCTGGCTCGAGCAGAAACGGGCTCGCCTCGCCCAGGAGGAGAAGACCGAGACCGCACGCCAGCGAGCGCTGGCCGAGGAGTTCGAATGGGTCAAGCAATCGCCCCGGGCCCGTCAGGCGAAGTCGAAGGCCCGACTCTCGGCCTACGAAGAGCTCCTGTCCGAGCACCAGTCGCGTGAGGGCCGGCAGTCGAAGCTGGAGATCGTCATCCCCACCCCGCCGCGCCTCGGCGATGTCGTGGTCGTGGCCGATCACGTGCAGAAGGCTTTCGGAGAGCGGCTCCTCATCGACGATCTGAACTTCATCCTGCCCCGCAACGGCATCGTGGGGATCATCGGCGCAAACGGCGCCGGCAAGACGACGCTCTTCCGGATGATCACCGGCCAGGAGCCCGTCGATTCGGGCACGTTGACTGTCGGGCCCACGGTCACGATCGCGTACGTCGACCAGAGTCGCGCCGATCTCACTCCCGACAACACGGTCTACGAAGAGATCACCGGCGGCATGGACCTGATGAAGTTCAACGGCCGAGAGATCAATGGCCGGGCTTATTGCGCCAGCTTCAACCTCAAGGGCTCGGATCAGCAGAAGAAGGTCGGACAGCTCTCCGGTGGCGAACGCAACCGGGTACAGCTCGCCAAACTGCTGAAGAGCGGCGGCAACGTGCTCCTGCTCGACGAGCCGACAAACGATCTCGACATCGACACCTTGCGTGCGCTCGAAGACGCGCTGCTTGCCTTCCCGGGGTGCGCAGTGGTCATCAGCCACGACCGCTGGTTCCTCGACCGCGTGTGCACTCACGTACTCGCTTTCGAAGGCGACTCGGTTGTCCGGTGGTTCGAGGGAAACTTCGCCGACTATGAAGTCGTTCGCCACAAGGAGCTCGGCGCCGATGCCGACACACCGCACCGCATCAAGTACCGCCCGATCTCGCGTTAGTACGCGTACGTTCCACTAGTGGACATCCGTCGGCTCCGGCGACTCATTGCGCTCTCGAGTGCGCTGAGCATTGCGTCCATGATCGTGTTCTCGATCAAGGACAACGCCGCGGGCGCGATGACCGGCGGGGTGCTCGGGGCGATAGGGATCCTCTGTCTGATGGTCGGCAATGCCGTGCACCTGGGCGACAACCTTGGCGGCGCGCAGGAGGCAGTGGCGGCTGAGCTCGAAGCACGCGTCCAGGAGTTGGTCGACGCCGGGGCCGAAGAGAGCGCGGCCCGGGCCGTGGTCAACAAGGCCGTCCGCTACGGCCGCGGCGACCGCTGAGTCGACAACCCACCGTTTTGAGTCATTGGGGCTAGCTCGGACCCGCTCTCGATAGGGCGACTGGGTCGTCCGGTGGCCCGAAGGGAACTTCGCCGACTACGAAGTCGTCCGTCACGCGGAGCTCGGTGCTGACGCCGACACGCAAGCAAAAGCACTCGGCGCCAGCTCGGGAAGTGTGCACGAAAGTCCGAGCGCGAACAGACCGCACCCGCTACCACTTCGAAACGAGCCAGACCTGGAGAAGCAACACGACTGTGGTCTGCAGCGCAAGCCAGCGCCGAGGAGATGGGAGAACGGCAACTGCTGGGATCATCCACGGATAGAAGAGAACCCAGATGCGTTCGACTTCACCCTTGGTGTACTGCGATGCCGTTGCCAGACTGACGCACACGAGCGCCGCCCCCACCAGCAGCCAGAGTCGCGAGCGTCGGAGGCTGGCAATCCCGGCGATGACCGCGGGACCGAGGGCGACGCTCATTGCCCCGAGGTTCGAGACAAGGAAGTAGCGCCAAGGCCGAAACGCTGCGGTGCCGTTCCAATAGAACCAGTTGGTGTTGCGAAGACCGTCGATCCACCAGAACCCGAAGCCGCGGAAGATGAAAACGACCAAGGCGATACCGGTGAAGGCAACGCCAGCTCGTTGCCGACGGGCACGCCATGGCGTCTGCCACATTCCAAGGGTGATCACCGCCGGGATGACGAGGAACGTCGCCGCGGCATAGGTGAGAAAGAGCAACCCACCGAGACTCAGCCCAGCGAGGGCGGCTGCGCCGAAAGCCACGGATCGATCCCGGGCCGTGAGGCTCCAGGCAACACACGCAACCCCGATGGCACCGACGCCGGCGAAGAACGCATCGGCCGACGTACCGAGCCACATGGAAAACGGCGCGATGACGACAAACGGCGCGCACTTCCGTGCTGCGACATCGCTCACGACCAGGCGGACCGTCGTCAGTACACCTGCGGCCATGAGCGCAACACCGAGATACGACAGGGCGCCGGCGACCCAGGGCTTCCCGAGTCCCATCGCCGCCAGCCCCTTCAGAAGAAGGATGAATCCTGGCGGATGACCTTTGAGGTGGACACTGAAGTATTTCAGAAAGTCCTGAACGGCGAACCACTCCAGCATTCGGCCGCCGGAGGGAAGCACGTCGAGGTTGTCCCAGTATTCGGTCGGGTGGACAACGGGGGCGAGTACTGCGCTGAGGCCATCAGATGCCGCAAGGGAAAACGCAAAGGCCGCCGCGATAAGCGTACTGATAGCGACGAGCATCCGGAACGACAGTCGGCGAGCGAGCGTCGGACCAAACACGACGACGAGTCCTCCGAGAGCAATCGCCGGAAGGACAGCAGGGGTCAGATGCCATCGCCACTCGCCGACAAGTGGGGGCGCTCCGAGCTTGATCTCCGGTAGTTCGCGTTCAATGCGACGGCCCCATGCCACGCCAGCGATCAGCACCGTACCGAGGGTCACGAATGCTGCGGCAACTGACCACCGGCGAACGCGGTCAGGCGATTGTAGAAAGTCGTGGGGCCCCTTCACTCCTAGGAGCCTGACGCACCGTCGCCAACCCAACGTGGTGTCGGTCTCAGATTGGCTTCAGGCGGTGAACGAGACTGAGTTCTCCTGTGAGGAGCTGTGAGACGCCTGTGGTGAAAGAGGCGAGGTCGCATCATCCTCGTCGTACGTTGCTCCTATGAACGCCAAACGCCTTTCCGTCCGAACCACCACGGCAGTGACCGCGCTTCTTCTCGCGGTGTCATTTGGATCCAGTCCAGCGTCCGCTGTCACTACGAAGGCCAAGACCAAGCTGGTCTGTAAGACCGTGAAGGGCGAGCGGACCTGCACCCGGATCAAGATCAAGTCCACGCCGACCAAGAAGAGGTCAGCGGCCACAGACACCACAATCGCGTCAAGGGCTGCCCAAAAAAGGGTCGCCGCCACTTCTGCTCCCGCAACGACGGCGAAGCCGAGCAACGCAACAGACACCACAATCGCGTCAAGGGCTGCCACCACAACGATCGCCGCCGCCACTGTTGCTCCCGCAACGACGGCGAAACCGAGCAACGCAACAGACACCACAATCGCCAAGAAGTAGCGCTGCCACCGGGTCAGGCGGCCGGTAGCCGATGGATGCGAGCCAGTCCCGGAGTGCGATCGCTCCGGGCGGAAGGGGTCGGTCAGCACGCTGCAGGATGAGGAACGGCTTGTCGGTTCGCAGGGGCGGGGCGAGGGCCACGAGGCGGCCATTGTCGATCAGCGCCTTGACGATATGCATCCATCCGAGCGCCACACCCTGGCCATCGAGCGCGCCTTGCACAGTGGGGTTGGCGCGACAACTCCGCGGGAATGGAACCAGCGCACCCAGTCGAAGCGCGGTGCGTATCTTTCCTCCAGGTGCAACAGCGGCGCCGCAACGATCGAAGTGAGAGAGCCAATATCGATCGGCTCGTGGCCTGGAGCGGACGCCAGCGCTAGGGCTGCGCCTCCGAACCACCCTCCGGCTCGGAGAAGATGCAGACGCCGACCCAAGTCAGGGCCCCGGGCGCCCTCACGCTCGAGCGTCGAGGAGGGCCACGTCATATCGACCGATCACGTCGTCGGCCGTGACCAGAGTGAGCGACTCGGCGCGGGCCTGCGCGATCAGCAAGCGGTCGAATGGGTCTCGGTGAAGCGGAGGCAGCAGTACCGCCGATTCAGCATGTGTACTTATGATCGGCAACTCGGTGAAGCCAGTCCGCTTGAGTTCATCAATGAAGCCGTCCGGAAGGTCGAGTTTTCCGAGAGCACG
>JANPDB010000049.1:0-5197 GCA_031431255.1 Acidimicrobiia bacterium
CACCGGCCGCATCACCCCTCGCTCGATCAAGCCGACGAGGTCGGCGAAGAGCCGTGATTCGAACGTCGTCACCCCGTGAAGCTCGAGGTCGTTGAGGTACAGCGTCCGCAGATCGAGGGGCACGATCGGCCCGGCGATCGCTCCCGCCGTCACATAACGCCCCCGACGACGAAGGACCGCGAGGAGCGCCGCGAACTGTCCGGCTCCGCCGACCACGTCGGCAACGACATCGACCGATTCCGCTGCCGCCGTTCGAACGGCCCCGACCAGATCTTCTTCCTCTCGGGCGATGACGACATCGGCACCCAGAGCGAGGAGCTGTTCCCGCTTCGACGCCGCACCGATCGCGATGACCCGGGCGCCGAGAGCGCGAGCGATCTGCACGGCGAGCGAACCGACGCCTCCGGACGCACCGGTGATCAGCACGGTCTCGCCCGGAGCGACGCGAGCCCGACGGAGCATGTTCAGGGCAGTCGCCCCGGAGCACGGGAAGGTCGCCAGTTCGACGTCGGAGAGGACCGACTCGACGGGGTGGACGTTCGCCGCGGGCACGCAGGCGAACTCGGCGAACCCACCGTTGCACTCGCTGCCGACATAACCGGTGGCCGTGGTGTCGAAGGGATCGTTGTTGAGGCGAATCCATGGATCGACGAGCACGCGGCGACCGAGGAGAGACCGCCCCGAATCCGGGCCGACCCCGACGACGGTGCCGCAGATGTCGGCGCCCTGGATCAGTGGGAACCGAAGCGCACCGTTCCAACCGACGTCATCGACCGTGCGGCCGTCCTCCATTTCGCTCGTCGCGCCATCGGTGGAAGCGCCGTACCACCCGACCCGGGTGTTGATGTCGGTGTTGTTCATGCCGCATGCCGAGACGGCGATCAGCACCGAACCGGGTCCAGGCTCCGGAACGGCAACGTCGTCACGGACGACCAACCGCTCCGGCCCGCCATGACCCGTGAGGAGTGCGGCGCGCACGTTCTTACGCCACCGCGTTCTGGTCGATGTCTCCGACGGACGAACGCACCATGGACCCATTGTCTCGCATCACCCGCGCCCTTGTAGCGGTCCGACACCGTTCCGACCATCGATTCCGGCCAACGGTTCGAGGCGACCCAAGTTCCGGCCACCGCATCGACCCGACCGGAGAGCACTCGTGACCCGCCGAACACCATCAAGGCCGCCGTTCGTTTGGACCGGAAGTCGTCAGCGAAGGAGCCCATCGTGACTGACTGGGTCGCTCTCACCCGTCGGGCGGCACTCGCCTCGCACCGGCTCATCGGCTGGATCTACTGGGACCCCCGGGCCATTGCCAACTATGGCGCCCTCGGTGTCCCGAACGGCATGGGCTACTACATCGCCAGCCGCGGCGCGAGTCTCGCTCCCGCCGGCGACAGTGCGGTCGGAGCTGCATTCGGATCGATTCATCCGGCATTCGTGAAGGCGACCCTCGATCTCTGTCGGGCACATACGACCTTCGAGGCGACCATGCACGCCCGCGACGTAGCGGTCGTCGAGGGTCTGCGCACATACACGCCGGAGATCTGCGATGGGCTGGAATCGCTCGCCGCACCGCTCTGGCAGGCAGCGGACGAGCTTCCGATCAGCGGACGCGTGCTCTTCGGATCGTTGCTCGACCGACCGCGCCCCACGGATCCACTGCTGTCGGCGTGGCTCGCGGTGAACTGCATCCGCGAGTGGCGCGGCGACACCCACTGGGCGATCCAGGTCGCCGAGGACCTCAGCGGGGTGATGGCGGGCATCCTCGACGGAGCTTGGCGGAACTATGCGAGCGACTGGCTGCCCCGCAGCCGCGGAGCCGATGACGCCATGCTCGACGAGGCACTGGCCCGTCTCGCCGAACGGGACTTCACCACGGACGGACAGGTCAACGGTGCCGGTCTGGCCTATCGCCAGGAGCTCGAGGATCGCCTCGATCGCCTCTGCTCGACCGCATGGACCCTGTTCGGCGAGGAGAACACCTGCACGTTCCTGGACCTCGTCGAACCCGTCGGTCACGTGTACGTCGAGCGCATCGACGCCACCGCCGGACCGAACTGGATGCCGGCGGCGCGGACCGTGAACCGCGTCCGTGAAGGCGGCCGGATAGACCGCGCGAAGGCAACAGGGCGCCGCCGTTCGCCTCCGAGACGCAGGCCGGACGTCCCTTGCACATGGCCTGACCGGGGAGGATGATGCAGGAGAAACCACCCGCTCGAGTTGTGTGGCGGGTGCCGGCAGGACAACAACGAGGAGACCTGAAATGGACTATCCCGCAACCCTCGCCGTACGCACGCCACCGCGACTCGCCAACTGGCGACCGCTGGTCCAGTGGATCCTGGCGATCCCCCACCTCATCATTGCCGGCGCTCTCAGCTATGCCTCCGGCGCGGTCGCGGTCATCAGTTGGTTCGTGATCCTGTTCACCGGGAAGCTCCCTGTCGGGCTCGCCAACTTCCAGATCATGACCATGCGCTACACACTGCGCACCCAGCTCTACGCGGGCTATCTGCACGACAGCTATCCGCCCTTCGACTTCACGATGTCGGCATCCGAACCGGGCGGCACACCGGTCGATTTCGCGATCACCCCGGCACTCGAGAACCGCAACCGTCTCACCGTCGGACTTCGGTTCCTTTGGGTGATCCCGGCTCTTCTGTTCTCGTTCGTGATCTCCCTCGTCGGCGCGATCTGCTGGTTCCTCGGCTTCTTCGCAGTCTTGTTCACCGGGTCGTGGCCGACCGGTCTTCGCGATTGGGTCATGAACATGCAGCGGGTGTCGATCCGCACCAACGCCTACGCCTACATGCTCACCGACGAATACCCGCCGTTCGTCACCACCTGAGCCTCCAAGAAGGAACGAGGTCCCGTGTGACTAACGGTAGGTCCAGTCCGGCTGCTTGTCGGCTTGGCGCTCGTCGTACCGAACGAACCCGTCCTTCAGATCGGCGATCTTCGGGAGCGTGATCACCGTGCGGTCCGAGCCACAACGACCCTCAAGATGCACCACCACGTCGTCAGGAAACGCTCGCAGGATGCTCGACACCAGAACTCGCTCCTGGACCGGGAGGTAACACCGGTTCGCGTCCGTCACGAAGGAAAGACTTCGCTGGATCACGTCGACATCGGAGTCCTCGCCTTCTCCGACACGCAAGCGCTCCAGTGCCGACGTGATGGCGGTGGTTCCGAGTTTGCACGGCGGACACTGCCCACACGATTCGACGGACAAGAACCGTGAGAACGTCGCGGCAACCTCGACCATGCACGCCGTGTCGTCGTACACGATGAACCCGGCGGATCCGAGGCCGGATCCGATGGCCGCGAGATGTTCATGGGTGATCGGGGTATCGAGTTGGTCGGCCGTGATCACCGCGTTCGCGACTCCTGGGAACACGCCCTTGATCTGCCGACCGGGTCGAGGAGCTCCGCAGAGCCGCAACACGTCGCAGAGGTGCGTCCCCATGGCGACCTCGACAACGCCGGGAAGATCGACGTCACCGACCACGGTGCAGATCACGGTGCCCGGAGATGAAGCGGTCCCGATCGACCGGAAGGCTTCGGCTCCGAACTGCAGGGCCCAGACGACTTGGGCGAGTGTTTCGGCATTGTTGACCAACGTCGGGTTCGACTCGTACCTGCCGGGATGGCCTGCTTCTGCTTCGGTCGACTCCCATCCGAGTTGAGGCGCCGTGGCATAGAGCCCATGTTGGAACGGAGGCAACCACCGGGGAAGTGGTTCGTTGCCTTCGATCACTTCAAGGAGCGCCTTCTCCTCCCCGAAGAGATACTCCTCCGGGCCTTCGACCACGACGACGTTGATGTCGCCACACCATCCGGCCTTCGTGATGTCGGCAAGCGCCGCGCGCACGCGAGCCAGCTCCGGAAGAAAGCTCGCCTTCAGTGCGATGAACGCTTCGGCGGCGCTCACCGTATGAGCGGCGACGAGGAGACCTTCCAACACCGAATAAGGGTTGTGGCGCAAGAGCGCACGGTCCTTGAACGTTCCCGGCTCGCCCTCCGCGGCGTTGCAGATCGCGAAACGTCGCCGGCCGCCGCCGTTGAGAACCGAGCGCCATTTGACCGCTGCCGGGAAGCCCGCTCCACCGCGCCCGCGAATCCCCGCACGAGCGAGGAGGTCCAGGGTCTCGCCGGGACCGCGTTCGAGGCTCGCACGCAGTGCGGTTCCGCCACCTCGTGCCAGGTAGTCGTCAAATGATGCGACAACCTCGCCTGCGAGCAGGCGCGGCGCTTTCAAGCGGGGAGCCGTCGGTGCAACGGTTGGGTCCTCCATGCGTCGCTCCGGTTCGTTGTGGCCAACCTACGCCTTCATTCAGAGGCTCCGGACCGTCGACTCGTTGCTCGACCGAGTTGCTACCGGTTAGACGGTCGCTGCCTCGGTGAACGACTGCTCCATCCGAACGACCATCGGGAAGAGCAGGTTGTTCTCCTTGTGGATGTGCATATGGGTGTCCGATTCGAGTCGGGCAAGGCCGTCGAAACACGCAGCGTACGACGCGCACCCGTCGTTCGGAACGTGGTAGCCGTTCGTGAGACGGTTGAGCTCAGCCAGAAGGTCTCCGACCACATCGTGTTCGAGCAGCATCATCGAGATCGGGTTGCGTAGCGTCCCGCAGTGGAAGGCAGGAACGATCGACGCACCGCCAAGTTCGACGATCATCGGGAAGAGGACTCGTTCTTCCTTGAGCAGATGTGGTTCGAGATCGGCGCGAACCGATTCGAAGCAGGTGGCGACGCCGACCAATTCAGGGTGGCGTTCGCCATGAACCGACACGATCTTGGCCAGCAGGGCCGACAGTCGAGGAAGCTCGGCCCAGAGATAGGCGTGATGTGTCGCAACCAGATGCTCAACGAGAGCGGCTGCCTCCATCGACGCCCACTCCGCTGCCGTTGCGGTTCGCGATGCGGCTTGTGAAAGCTCCACAGTCGTGGACGCGGGATCGAGACCCTTCGCCGCGCAAGCCTCGAGGAGTGTCCGCTGACCCCCGCAGCAGTAGTCCAGACCGCGTCGCTCCAACTCACCGGCGAGGTCGGGGTACTCGTTCACCAACGAGGCAAGGGTGATCGCAGAGTTGATCGTGTTCATGGGGCGCTCCTTCGCGAAGCAGTACGGGGGATGTTGCGAGTGTTCGGGCGTTTGCTCCTGCTCGGGCGGCGCTGGTGCGTCGTGCCCGGCGAT
>JANPDB010000050.1:0-2815 GCA_031431255.1 Acidimicrobiia bacterium
GACCAACCAAGGAGCGAACAAAGCCATGACACCCACGACACGCAACGCGTTGCGAACGATCGCCGTTCTCACCGCGCTCTCCCTCTCCGCCACGATGGCGCCTGCCGCGCACGCGGCGACGAAGGCGAAGGCGAAGCTGACCCCTTCCAATAACTTCCCGACCCTGAAGCCGGCCAAAGGTGCCGTGTTCACGATCGGGATGACCAACACCGAAGGCGCGGCCGGCGGACTTGACTATCCGGAGATCCGCACCTTCGCCCAGAGCGCGGTCGACTACTTGAACAAGCGCGGCGGAATGGGTGGCCGCAAGATCAAGCTCGAGGCGTGCGTGGTCAAGGCCTCGCCCGAGACTTCGGCGGCGTGTGCCCAGGAACTCGTCGGCAAGAAGGTCGACGCAATTCTCCTCGGTCTCGACATCTTCCCGGGTTACGCGACCTACGACGCGGCCGGGATCCCGGTCTTCGGCGTGCTTCCGATTCTGCCGGGCGACTACACCGCGAAGGCCGTTCTCTTCGGAGGAGGCAATGCCACCTCGATGGCAATCACCGCTGCCGCCGCAAAGATCAAGTACAACGCCAAGAACGTCGGCATCCTCGCCGCCGACAATCCCGGAACCGCCGGCACCGTTGCTGCGCTCGAGGGAGCGCTCAAGAAAGCCGGGATCAACTTCAAGACGGTGAAAGGCGGCGACAACGAGACTGATGCCGGCTACCAGGGCCTCATGCGTGAAGCTTCGAAGGACAATCCCGAAGTGTTGATCTCGCTGTATGGCGATGCCGGATGCATCGGTACGATCCGCGGACGGGCGTCTCTCGGCATCAAGATTCCCGTGCTGTCCACCATCATCTGCGCGGGCACGAACGTTCGCGCCGCCGCCGGCGACGACTTGCTCGGCTGGGCATTCCCCGGCGCCCAAACGGACCAGCTCACCCCGGAGCGCGCCATCCTCCAGGCCATTACTGCGCCGGTGCGCAAGGTCAAGCCCGCCGAAATCGACCCGGGTGCGCTGGGCCTCGGAGTGCTTGGCGTCCAGGGCATCATGACGATGGCCGAGCATGCCAACCGGATGAGCGCCAAGAAGATCAAGGTCACCGGACCGTCGCTGTTCTCCTTCTTCCAGACGGTGCGCGGAACGACCGCGTGGCCGAACCAGGCAAAGCTGGAATGTGGCGCAGTCCCGGCCTACCCGGCCGTCTGCGCGTTCTCGTTCCCCGTGGGTGAATACACGAAGGACGGCAAGATCACCACCATTCCCGGGCTCGAGTCAGTTGACGTCAAGGCGTACCTTCCGTAGCCAACCGACCCCGCTCTAACTCTCTACGTAACGTTCGTCTCTCGTGACCGACTACGTCTTCTATTTGCTGCTAGGTAGCGGAGCGGCGGCAATCATCGCGGCGTTCGGGCTCGGGTTGGTCATCACCTACCAGGGCTCGGGCATCGTGAACTTCGCCTATGGCGGTATGGCGATGTGGACGGCGTTCGTCTACGGCGACCTTCGGACGGGTGCCTACCCGTTCCCCGTTCCCGGACTCCCGGCTCGCTACCACTTTGGTGGTGGCGACGTCGGGTTCCGGTGGGGGTTCTTTCTCGCAATGTTGACGGCTGCGGCGTTGGGACTCATTGTCTATCTGCTGGTCTTCCGGCCGCTCCGAAAAGCCCCGGCGCTCGCCCGTGTCGTGGCGAGCGTCGGGTTGGTGATCCTGCTCATGGATCTCGTTCGCGGCCGTTTCGGGGACACCACCGTTTTTCGGGTTCCCAACATCCTTCCGAGGGAACCGGTGACGATCGCTTCTGGCCTGACAATTCCGCGTGACGGTCTCTGGCTCGCCTTCATCGTTCTCGTCATGGCTGCCGTGTTGTGGGCAACGCTGCGCTTCACCCGCGTCGGCTTGATCACCCGCGCCGCTGCCGAAAACGAGAAGGGAGCCGTTCTGCTCGGCTTCTCACCGGATCTGCTGGCCGGCGCGAGCTTTGTCATTGCTTCGTTGGTCGGCGGTCTGGTGGCCATTCTCGCCGCACCCATGATCTACCTCAACACCACGGTACTGACCTTCGCCTTCCTCATTCCGGCCGTGGGTGCGGCGTTGATCGGCGAATTCAAGAAGCCTCTTCCGACGGTCGCCGTCGGCATGGCGATCGGCATGATCCAATCGGTGTTCACGAAGCTCCAGAACGACCTCACATGGTTCCCGAAGTACGGAGCTCGAGAGGGCCTGCCGTTCATCGTGATCATCGTCGCCATGGTGGCGCTTGGTGAACGTTTGCCAGACCGTGGCGCTGTCGACAACTGGAAGCTTCCGGAGGTACCCCCGGCGAGGATGACCCCGTTCACCGCGCTTGTGCCCGCAGCTGTAGCGATCGCCGGTTTGCTGTTCCTGGGACCGCTCTGGCGTGGCGCGATCATGACAACCTTGATCGCGATCGTTCTCGCGCTTTCGTTGGTGGTTCTCACCGGTTTCGGCGGCCAGACGTCGCTTGCGCAGATGGCCTTTGCCGGCGTGGCCGGGTTCACACTCTCCAAGCTCGCGGTCAGGTGGGAGATACCGTTTCCCATCGCACCCCTGCTTGCCGCGTTGGTGGCGACCGCGTTCGGTCTCCTCGTCGGGCTACCGGCCTTGCGTGTCCGAGGAACCAACCTGGCGATCATCACGCTCGCCGGCGGCCTCACCGTCGCGGAGTTCTTGTTCAAGAACCCCGACTTCATCGGCGACACCAAGACGGCGGGAGCCAAGGTTCCGAATCCGAAGATCGGTGGGTGGGACGTCGGCTTGATCCTCGGCAACAAGTCCTCTCGACCGATCTTCGGGATCTTCCT